>CBDUTO010000095.1:0-18030 GCA_965370315.1 uncultured Melioribacteraceae bacterium | reverse complement strand
ATAATATTTACGAATTAAAAACAATAATATTAGAATTAATATTATTGAAATAAGTGGTAGCATCTCACTTATTTTACTAATTAAGCGGGCAACAATATACCGATACTAATATGGCAAAATTCATTCTCAGTCTGTGATATTTATGCGCAGAATCTAGACTTATATGAAAATTTAAAACATACCAAGTAGATTATTAAATACTAATTCACCACTAAAGAATTTTATTAATAATTTTTAATTTGTCGCAATTGAGGGTTCAATCTGCGAAACATGAAATTAGACTAGAACTCTTTTATTTTATAAAATATTTTCTTAAGTTGTGAATATTTCACTCACAAATACGGAGATTAAATGAAAACTGCTCTACTAATTACTATTCTACTATTATCCACACCACTATTTGCTCAAGAAAGTTTTACACGAACTCATGAAATTCCAGTACCAGTGTTAGAAAATACTGGATTTGGAGAAATTGTTGCTGGTGTAGATTGGGATGGTGACGGACGATTAGAAATTTATGCTGTAAATAATATGCTCGACCAAGGTGGGTATGAGGAAATTCCAAAACTATATAAATTTGAATTTGACCCAGTAGCTGGAACTTGGGATTCAGTTTGGATGACAACTATCTGGGACATTCCACAACAGAATAGCTGGGGAGCTGTTACTACTGGTGATTGGGATCAAGATGGAAAACCAGAAATAATTTGGGCACCTGCAAATTGGACAAGTTCTACAAATCTTAATCCACCAAGAATTTTAGTATTTGAAGCACCTGGTGATGGAAGTGAAGGACTTGGCGTTGAAGTTTTTGGTAATTTCAATCCCAATTGTCAGTGGACAATTACTGACGAAGATAATGCTAACATTCGCCCATTTGTTATGGAGCTTATGGATATTGACTCAGATGGTGAACTAGAACTTTGCTTTATTGATAGAGCAGATGGAATAAGATTTGGTGTTATTTCATTAAGTGATGTACCCGATGCGGGTGATGGTTCAGAAACCTGGACTATGGAATATTCTGGAAATGATGTTGATGTGGATGCAAGTACATTATACGATATGGCAATTATTGATAACGCAATGTATATGATTCACTCCAGTGGTGCAGTAACTATTGTACAGTATGTAAATGGAGCATGGGGTGTACCAATACTACTTGCTGATAAAGTTCCAGGTGGTTCTTGGAAAACTGCGAATGCAGTTGATATAGATGGTGATGGATCAGAAGAAATTGTTGTAGCTGGCTGGACTTCAGCGGCAAATAATTTTTATGTTCTTAAACCAGACGTTTTTGAAACTCTTAAATCAACAAAAGTTGCAAGCTTAATTCCGCAAATTGGTGAAAGTGGTAGGTTAACTGGTGGAGCAGTTGGTGATATTGATAATGATGGGAAAATGGATATTGTTTTTAGTACACGTGCTGCCACTCCTCCTGGAGCTCTTGTTAGAATTGAATATCAAGGTGGTAACATTACAGATTCAGCAAGCTATACTTATGAATTAATAGATTCGTTACTTCATGATGGAGCAAATCAAAGGTTTGATGTTGTAAAAATTGCTAATGTTGATGCTGATGATTACTTAGAAATTATTTACACTGATGGCAATCAAGTCAATAGAGTTCCAATAGCAATTGTTGATTTTGAAACATCAGTAGATGTTAATGAAGAGATTGTTCCATCTAAGTTTTATCTTATGCAGAATTATCCAAATCCTTTTAATCCCTCTACAACAATTCAATTTGGATTAGATAAGCAGACCGAAGTTAGTCTTAAAATTTATGACATTCTTGGTCGTGAAATTGCTTCTCTAATAAAAAGTGAAGTTAAATCTGCTGGAACTTATGAAGTGACATTTGATGCTTCTGTTTTAGCAAGTGGAACTTATATTTATAAGTTGACTGCAAATAATCAGACAATCTCGAAGAAAATGAATTTGATAAAATAGAAATTGAAAACCGCTAAGGCGGAAAGATGCAAAGGTTTAAAGAATACTAATTCTAGAAAACAAAGAAAGCCCAATCCTATTAGGAAATGGGCTTTCTTTTTGAAAAACATAAATTTTACTCTGGAATAATAATTTTATAATTGTGAGTAATCTCAATTGCTTTTTGAAGCATTGCAGTTACACCGCAATAAACATTTTGTGAAAGATCAATTGCACGTGCAACATCTTTCTCTTTAATGTTACTACCAGTAAACACATATTCTAAGTTGATTTTAGTGTAAACTTTAGGATGCGTTTCAGTTGATTGTGCTGTAATATTTATTTGATAATCATCAAGTTTAACTCTCTTCTTTTGTAGAATTGCAATAACATCAGCACTTGTACAACCAGCAAGAGAAAGTAGTAAAAGTTCTTTTGGACGAATTGCGGCATTACTACCACCAAAGTTATCTGGTCCATCCATAGTTACCCAATGATTTGAATCATCAGTTTTACCAATAAATGTAATTCCACTTAGTTGCTTCAAAACTGCTTTATGTTCAGCCATTTTATAACCTTCCAATCTATTTAATTATTAGTCTTTTCAATTTGATGCATAGTTTCAAAAATCGGTTCAATTTTCTATTCTAATGTATCAGTTAAAAACTGATTGATTTCTGATGAACATTTTTTAAGTTCACACCCAACCGAAAGATGCCCACAATTGTTTTCTAATAATAGAACTTCTGATTTTAATATATCTGCTAGCTCAAAAGCTGGTTCTGGATTAACCAACATATCTGTGTCACCAAGTATAAAAAAGATTTCCGTTTTAATATGCTTAGCTGTCTTAGCCAGAGAATTATTGTGGTCTTTATAAATATTATAAGTTATCATTGCCTCTAACTGAGCAAGATGATTTTCGAGCGTAAATGTTTTGGATGGTTCTCTACTTTCAACTTTCTCAATATATGCTGGAAATTCTGCGTTGGTTGTGTGCTCAATTCTATACTCAGGAGAATATGCCGTCATTTGAGTTGTATAATTTATCATTGTAAATATAAAGTTCTCATCCGCTCCTAGTGCTTGATACGATTCAATCATCTTTTTCCTAAAAGCCATTAATAATTGGTCGTAGGAACTTCTACGAGGAGATGCAACATAGGGAATAGCTTTATCTATAAAATCTGGATATGATACTACCCACTGTAGCGCTTGCATGCTTCCCATTGAGCCACCAATAATAGCAAAAAGATGATCTATTTCTAGATATTCTGTTAGAAATTTATACTGCGAATTAACCATATCATCAATTGAAATTTCTGGGAAGTCTTTTCCGCTTTGTAATTCTGAGTTTGATGGGGATGTAGAAATCCCATTGCCCAATGCATCAATGGCTATCACATAATATTTTGTGTCATCGATTAATTTTCCAGATCCAACTAGACTCGCAATCTGAGAGGTGGTTCCACCAAACCATGTTGGATAAATAACTATGTTTGAGCGGTCAGCATTCATAGTACCAAAAGTTCTAAAACCTAATTTGCAATCATAAAGAGTTTCACCATTTTCTAGTTTTAGGTCTCCTATTTCTGCAAATAATTGTTTTTTTTGTGCAAAAGAAATTGAAGATAAAACCAATAGTAGTATTGTAATGTGTTTGAATAACTTCATATTATATTTTCCATTTTGAAATTTTATTAAATAAAATAAATCATATATAAATATAGAATTGGAGCAGCAAAGAGTAGTGAATCGAATCGATCAAATATTCCACCATGCCCAGGAATAATATTGGATGAATCTTTAACACCAGCATCGCGCTTAATTAATGATTCAATCAAATCCCCAACTTGTCCAAAGATTCCAATAATTATTCCAAATGCAATGATGTCAATCCAATTAAGGAAATCCAGAAGGAAGGTTTTTAAAACAATTAATGTAATAATTGAAAAAATGAATCCAGCAATTGCTCCTTCCCAACTTTTATTCGGACTAACACGGGGAAATAGTTTATGCTTCCCAATTGCACTTCCAACAAAATATGCTGCTGAATCAGTCATCCAAAGAGTAATAAATAATGTAATAATAATAAACCCACCATTGGCATAGCTTAAAGGAGTATCAACATAAAACTCTCTTATTCCAATAATTGTAGATGTAAAAAACCCAGTATAAAAAATTCCTAACAGCGTAGAAGAAATATTATTGATTGCCGATTCTTTATTTCTAAATAGCTCTATGATTAAAAGAAGTGTAAGTAGCGCCAATAAAAACATCTCTATAGGGAAAATATTAAAGTAGGTATTTAGAATAATGAGAGCAACGGAAAGGAATCCAAGTAAGTAACATGGATAAATATTTTTGTTTTTAACCATTGATGAGAATTCATAAAACGATACCATTCCGATGGTAAGTACAAAAACTAGAAATGGAATGCCACCAAAATATGAAAGTCCTAATAGAAATGGGATTGCCAAAAGGGCTACAATAATTCTTGTAATTCTGTTACTCATAAATGTGACTCTTCAAATTTGATAAAATTACTTTTGTAGTATTACTAACCTTCAAGGTCAACGGGGTTTCAAACTCATATCAAGTTTATAGATTTGTAATGCAAGCATACAATACTTAAACTAAAGACCTTGAAGGTTTTAGTTTATAATTTATTCTTCTTCTTTGTTTATATCATTAATAATGGCAACTGCATCCTCTGCATCAGTTTTTTTAACAAGTATTTTTATTACTGATAAATCTCCGACAACTGGAAAGCTACTATCATTTTGGTTTAGGATTAGTACTTCAATATCAGCTCCTTCAAGATTAGATTTTAGCATATCAGCTTCAACAAAATCTGCACAACTAAAAACAATTACCCAATCTTTTGGATGTGTTAAGTTACCTTCAAAGTTCTCAATTGTAACTAATTCAGCTTCACAATCTGGACAGACTGTAATTCCATCGTGGTATTCATATTCGCATTTTGGACACAACATAAAACCTCCGAGTTTATTGATACTTATTATAGTTCTTTTTTATATAAAATAAAAAGAGAAAAAATAGCGTGGATAATAATAGGAATGAAACTAGATGCAAATTAAATTCTTCCGGTTTAACAATACTAGTGTTCATTAACTCATCACTACCCCAAATAAAATAGGATACAACTGAAATAAAGTTATTTAGAAAATGTAAAATTATAGGAATTAAAATTGAGTTTGAAAGATAAGCAGAGAATCCTAAATAAGCCGCTAGCATTGTTAATGCAACCAAACCATATGGATTAAAATGATAAAGGGCAAAAGCAAGAGAAGTAATAAAAATTGCTACATAAGGTTTCTGTGAAAGTTCAAGACTCTTTTGAGTAAAACCTCTAAAAAAAACTTCTTCACAAATTGCAGGAGTTACAGAAACAACCAGAACAACAAATACCATTTCCAAAATTGAATCCGCCCTCAGCATCAATCCGTATGTGCTTTCCATCAAATTATCTAAACTATCTGCAAAACTTTTAATACTTTCAAAAAATGTAAATGTTTCAGCAAGTTGTTGAAAAATATAATTCTGGACATAAATAAAGCTTTGTAATAATGGAAGAAGAATTGCCAATCCAATAGTGAATACACCAATCTCCTTTAATGTTGGGGTTTTAATACGAAGAATTAAAGAGATATTATCAACATAGACTAATTTAGCAAGAATTATTGCTGGGGCTAATATAAATAATATTTGACCACCAACATTAAATAAACGAAGAGCATTTACATTCGCACTCGATAAATCTGCTCCGAAAATTAAGAGATATAAAAGTCCGCCACCAAATTGGAAAAGGAAGAAAACAATTAGTAATCCATAAAGTGCAGCTTTGCCAGTAGGCATTGTTGGATTGTAATCGAAATTATCTAAATTGCTTTCACTACTATTGTGTTTATTATCCATGATGCAATAATAAAAAAAAGGGAGGTTATATTCTTAAAAATATTTTGCTTAAAAAAAAATCAAAAGAATTGCATACTTTATAATTTTGCTTTGCACTGTTTCATAATTGATAATAATTTTTCAACTCTCTCTATATCAACTTTATTTTCCCAATTACCATCTTTCTTAAAATATGATCCAACTATGAATATATCTGCAAGTTTATAGTAGTAGCAAATATTTTCTGCAGTAATTCCAGAACCAATAATAACTGGAAGATTTGAATTTTGCTTTACCTGAGTCAAATCTGAAATATCAACTTCTACTCCCGTTGATGATCCAGTAATAATAATTCCATCACTTAAAAAGAACTCAGCAGCCTTAGCAGTACTAACAATAGAAACATCAGATGTAAGAGAATGTGAGCTATGCTTTTTCTTAATATCTGTGAATACCATTACATTATCTGCACCAATTTGTTTTTTGTATCGGAGCAGTGTACCAGCATTAGATTCTATAACTCCCTCATCTGCAACGTGAGCAAACACAAAACCTTCAGCACGAATAAAATCTAAGTTAGCTGCCAGAGCAATAGCCATTGCTTCTTTATTAGCAGCAGCAAGTATTTGAATACCAGCAAAAAGTTTTGTCTGCCTTTTAATCTCGTATGCTATTATTGCCATTGTAGCTGTTATCTCTGGACCAGAATCATCATTTAAATATGGAACATCATGCATGTTTTCAATCATAATTCCATCAATTCCAGCACTTTTGAAGATCAATGCTTCTTCAATTGCATTTTCAATTATTTTATCTATGTTTCCACTATATTTTGGAGTACCAGGAAGGGCATCAACATGTATCATTCCAATCACTAATTTGGAATCTAATAAGTTCTCTTTTTTCATTTTTTGTTATACTTTAATCATTCATAATTCTGATTGAATAATAACTTTTCATTCTGCCATTGTCAAAAAAAATGCAAATGTAAAATGAGAATTTTATGTCCTTGTAAGTCTCCATTTTATCCCTTCATAAATTACAAAAGTAATATTTCCTCCATCATTAAATCATTTGAACCACTTGAATAGGAGAACTCCCTTATCACAAACAATACTGTTGGAGAGTATTTTATTAAAAGTATTCCTTTAATCTTTTATATTTGCGGATGCTAATTAAAAAATTAAAAGAGAAAAAGTCCTTCCCAATTATAGTGTTAATATTTCTATCAATAATCTGGGGTAGTTCATTCATCCTTATTAAAAAGGGATTATTAGCTTACTCCCCTCTGCAGGTTGGTACACTTCGAATAATTTTTGCTAGTGTAGTTCTACTTCCAATTGCTCTTAAGAACATAAAAGGCAATTTAAGATTTCACTGGAAAAAACTACTTATCCTTGGACTTGTTTCAAATTTAATTCCAGCAATTTTATTTGCAACTGCCGAAACAGAAATGAGTAGTTCATTAGCAGGCATGTTAAACGCATTAACACCTGTAATGACAATAGTAGTAGGTGTTCTCTTTTATAATTCTAAGATTAGTTTACCTATCACAATTGGATTAGTTATTGGGTTTACTGGTTCTTTTGTCCTTAGTTTTGTTAGTGGATCGGGTGAACTTGGAACATTTAATTATTATGCGCTTTTTGTGATTCTTGCGACACTTTTGTATGGTATTTCTGGGAACATGATAAAAGAATATGTTAATTCTTTTAATCCTGTGGTGCTTGTAGCATTAGCAACATTATTAATGGTTCCCATATCATTAGTCGTTCTTTTTTCAACTGATTTTACAACACGCGTTGTATCACATCCAGATGCGTTGTTTTCTCTTCTAAGTATATTCATATTAGGAGCAATAGGGACAGCTTTTGCTTTAGCCATTTTCAATAAGCTAATAAAAAGCACAAGTGCTATTTTTGCTTCCTCTGTAACTTATCTAATTCCTATCGTTGCAATTGGATGGGGATTTTTAGATGGAGAATCTCTTTTTCCACTCCACTTTGCTGGAATGGGATTGATAATTGTTGGAATTGTAATACTGAACAAGTATAAGTAACTTTACTTTAAATTATTTTATAATTATAAATTTGTAACCTAAAGTTTTACAAGTTACATCCAATAATTGTTTGACTATATATAAATATTATTTAAGAAAAACTATCATAATTGAAAATAGGGTAAATATAATGGAACTAAATATTGATAAAAAAAAGAATCTCCTTTTTGTAAGTATAAGTGGTATTGCCACGGATAATGATATTATTTCTGGAGTTGGGAAAGTTGGGGAATTATTACCAGAGCTCAAGGAGAACTTTTCAGTAATTATGAATCTTACTGAATTTATAGAGACTTCGACCGAACAGGGTGCTATGCTCAACAAAATTACTAAAAGTGTAAATGAAAAAATTAAAATTAATATGATAGTTAGAGTAATGGGCAATTCAAAAACTCTAACTCAAAATTTATGCAAGATGGATAAATTATTTAATATGGATAATGTTAAATATGTACCGACAATGGAGGATGCCATTAAACTAATTGACGGTTTAGAGTAATAACAAGAAGAATGTGAATAAATTAAACAAGACTGAAAAAACATATAAGTCTATTCAATTGTAAGCATTATGAACTTTTGAATGTCTTCCTTACTCTGATTGAATACAATATATGTATTTTTTTTATTCCTTTTCATTAACTTGGAAATACAAAACTACCAGACTGTGTTAAAAATTCTTTCATAAAACATTTGAGGAAAGAGATGAAAACGAGATACAAATTATTAATACTTCTTTTTATAGCCGTATCATTTACCGCTTGCCATACTAACAATTTAGCAAAATATGATGTAGCAGAGGCTAAAGTTTTCTTTAAAGAAATTGTACGTCCAGAAGCAAGCACGCTTGTTATTGAAGAGACTTCAACAGCTCAAAATAGTAGTGACGACAAAAAGAAAAGTTCAACAGAAGATGTTGTTCTGGATATTCTAACATCAGTAAGTGGTGATATATTAAATGCTGAAAAAAGGGAAAAGATTGAAAATGCTGTTGATACAAAAGAACTTCTAGTTTCTATTTCAGACAATTTATCAGATGCTATCCGTACATATTTGGATATTATTGAAGTTGAATCTTTAGAAGAGAAACCAGATTTTATTTGCACAATTAATCTTGAACAATGCAAATTATTACTAAGTCAAAACTCAGTTTCAGTAAAAGTATGGGCAACTGCATCAGTAACAAAAAGAACAACTGGAGAACTTGTTTGGGATAATAATGAAACAAAGATTATTCCTATAAAAAAAGACTACCAAAAGAAAGTAAATGATAAAGCTTTGGAAAATGTTTTAAATGCTCTTCAATTAGCATCTTTAGATCCTGCAAAAATTAGGCAACTTGTGAACCAAGCAGCTGGAGATGTTGGATTATCTATGGCAGAAACACTTCGGGAAGACGTTGCTGAAGCACACAAAGAGCGAAATGAAAATAAAAAATAATTTAGTAAAATAAATTGTAGAACATGCATTTAGTTATTTACACAAAAAATGGGACCGAATCTGACTAGTCTTAAATTTTTCTAAAAATCTAAGACTAAATTATCTTAACTCCAACTGACTTATAAGCTGGAGTTTTACTTCTTGGATCAGTTGTTGTTGGAACTAAAATATTAGCTTCTGGATAATAGGTAATAATATTTCCTCTTGGAATATTAAATTTTCGAACTGTAACATTTTCCATTTTACCAACCGACGATTTTATGGTGACAAGATCATTTTCTTTTAGCCCTTTAATACTAATATCTTCCTCGTTCATCATAACAATCCAACGACTTGTCTGCTCTCGGTAAATATCTTCTTCTTCATAAACAATTGTATTGAACTGTCCTTCACTTCTAACTGTCATCATACGGTATTCATTTTTGTTCAATATTGGAATTGAACAAATTCTAAAATTTGCTTTTTGATTTGGTGTATTGAATTTTGCTTCATGAAGAGTTCTGTTTGAAATTTGGAACTCCTTATTGGAATTATCTATATCATTTAATTTTTGAAACCCTGGAATTATTTTACTAATTAATGTCCGTAAATTCTTGTGCAGTTTTAAACTTTCAAAATTAACTTTCCCATTGCCTAAAACTCCTTGAGCAATATCAGAAATAATACTAGTCTCCGAACGAGCATTACTCAATCTTGGAATTCCACCATCACTCATTCTAATATAATTAAACATCGATTCCTGAGTTGTTTTTTGTGTCTCTTCATCTCGAGCTAACACGGGAAGAATAACAACTTCTTTATCAACACCAACAAAGTGACTTTTATTTAAAGTAGTTGTTAAAAATATTTTGAAAGGAATATTATTTAATGCTTCCTCTGCAAAGTGTGCATCTGGATTAGCACTAAAAAGATTTCCACCAAGTAGAAAAGCTAAATTAATATTTTTATTATAAGCCGCTTTCATACTCGACATTGTATCCATCCCAGTAGTGGTTGGGAGCTGCACATTCAATTCCCTTTCAATATTATTGAATACTACTTCCTTCAGAGCTGGTGTAACACCTACTGAACCAATTCCTTGAACATTACTCTGACCTCTCAATGGCAGCAATCCAGCAAAACGTCGTCCAATCATTCCACGTAATAAAGCGAGATTTACAATTGATTCAACATTTTCAACTCCGTGTACATGATGAGTAATTCCTAAAGCCCAAGAAAATATTACATTTTTAGCCGATCCATACATATCTGCTATTGTCTCAATTTTCTCTTTTGGAATTCCAGATGTTGAAACAATTTTATCCCAATTTGTCTTGTTAACATCTTCAATGTATTCACTACTTCCGTTTGTGTAATTTTCGATAAACTTAGTATTGTGCATCTCTTTTTCTATTATAGCTTTTGCAATTCCTTTTAGCAAAGCAATATCACTTCCAATTTTAATTTGAAGGTACTCAGAGGCTATTTCACTACCTCCTTCTACAATTGATTTTATATTGGATGGAACAGCAAAACGAACAAGACCTTTTTCTTTAGCCGGATTAATAACAACAACATTTCCTCCTCGTTTTCGACAATTGTAAAGTTGCCTCATAAATCTTGGATGATTAGACGCTGGATTAGCCCCAATTATAAAAATAAGATCGGCTTCTTCAAGATCTGATAAATTAACAGTAGCTGTTCCTGTTCCAATAGCCGAATTAATTCCTACACCAGAAGCTTGATGACAGTAATAGGCAGAATTACTAATATTATTACTTCCATAAAGACGAGCAAAAAGTTGTAATAAAAATCCCGTTTCATTTGATGAGCGACCAGAACTATAGAAAAAACTTTTTTCTGGTTCTACTGATTTAAATTTGGACGATACTTTTGCAATTGCGTCTTCCCAAGAAATTGTAGAATAGTGAGTATCTCCTTCTGCTTTATATATTGGAGAATTTAGTCGTCCTAATTTTTCCAGTATTCTAGATGACTTTTCTCTTAAATCAGATATACTATTGTTTGTGATAAATTTATCTGAAATTGCAGTTTGAATATCTGAGATTTGTGCTTGAAAACTTTTTTTACATACTTCTGGAAATCGATCCATTTCATCAGTCATTCCCCCTTTCTGTCCACCCATGCCATATGCACAAGTTTTACAACTATTTTTTGAAAACATAGTTGTAAAAAGCTTTTTGAATCCAACAATACGAGCAACATTTAATGAATATTTAATTGCCTTAAACCCACCACCACTTTTCATTTCGATTCTCTTGAAGCTAATAATAATTAGATTTGAATTTCCCAATTGATAATATACTTTTTAAAACTAGATAATGTTAATCCAAACTAAACTAACCGATCCCTAATTACTTGCTCTGCATGATCAAGAATGGTCTCTTCTATTGGACGATATGAAATATCTAATTCATTTATACTTTTACTGTTATCAAATTTTAGAGGTAATCCAATATTTCTACTTACATATTTCCAAGAAAATCCTTGAAGAGGTCCAAAGAGATAAAGCATAAATTTTGGTAGCTGCATTTTAGGAATCTTATATTTGGCTGAATACTTCTTTTGCAGAATTGCCCCAAGTTCTAACATCTTTGCAGAGCCAGCAGTTGCAATATATCGCCCTTCCGCTTTTGGATTAAATGCAGCAGCAATGTGAACTTTGGCTAAATCCCGAATATCAACAATTCCTAATGTTAAATCTGGAACACCTGTTTTATATTTCCCATTTAGCAGTGATAACATAAAGTCGATACTTGCAGAATCTTTCCGCTTTGTCAATGAGGGTCCCAACACAAAGCCAGGATGAACTGTCACTAAATCAAACTGCTCCTGAGTTTTTGTAATTTTCCATGCCTCTTTTTCAGCGATAGTTTTGGAATATGAATATGGTTGGTGTGTTTCTGTACTTGTTGTGTTCCAATCTTTATCAGTAAAAATACCATTCTTGGTTTCTTGCATATCCGCAGCATCACCATGCATTGAAACAACACTTGCTGTGAGTACAATTCTTTTAACTGCTGAATTTTCCTTTGCACTATTTAGAACATTGCGAGTCCCATTAAGTGCTGGTTCAATTAGTTGTTTTTGTGCATCCTTAATTCCGGAAATCATAAATGGCGAAGCAGTATGAAAAACTAATTCACAGTCTTTCATTGCCTCATCAAATGAACCCATTTTTAAAAGATCAGCTTCAAAAATTGTTAGCTTTCCAGATGAACTTTCTGCAATATCATTTAGGTGTTTATATTTTTCGGTGTTGCTTTTATCTCGAACAGTGGCTCTAACATCGAAGCCTTTTTCCAATAAGGTTTTTATTATCCAAGAGGCAATGTACCCCGTTCCACCTGTTACTAAAATTGGTTTTTCTTGATTTATCTCTTTCATATTCTATTTCCTATTCTCTATTATTTTTTAAAATAATCTTATATTTTATAATTATAAAACTTACGGTAAAAATATAAATTAAACAATTATCTATTAGGAAATCACTTCCCCATTGCAATTACCTATCAAAAAGAATATTTTTTAATATTAAAAAAATGAGGATAAAATGAAATTAGAAGAGATAATTAGAGAAGTTCCTAAAGTGCTTCTTCACGATCATTTAGATGGTGGATTAAGACCAGAAACTATAATTGAATTAGCTGAAGAAATTGGCTATACGAAGCTTCCAACCAAAGACCCCAAAGAACTTGCAGAGTGGTTTTTCCGTGGTGCTAATAAGGGAAATCTTGTAGAATTTTTGCAAGGTTTTGAATATACAATAGCTGTAATGCAGACTAAAGAAAGTCTTGAGCGTATTGCTTATGAAATGATGGAAGATATGCACAAGGATGGAATAGTTTATGTTGAAACACGGTTTGCACCTGTCTTAAGTCTTGAAGGAGGACTTTATTACGATGACGTAATGAATGCAGTTCTCGCAGGTCTCGAGCGTGGTAAAAATGATTTTGGTGTTGGATATGGATTAATTCTTTGCTCCCTTCGCAACATGACAAACTCCCTTGAAATTGCTGAGCTTGCAGTTAATTACAGAGATAAAGGTGTTGTTGGTTTTGACCTTGCTGGCGAAGAAGGTGGGTATCCTCCTAAAAATCATATAGATGCATTTCAATTTATTATGAGAGAAAATTTTAATATTACAATCCATGCTGGTGAAGCTTTTGGAAAAGAATCTATCTGGCAAGCAATCCAATATTGTGGCTCACATCGTATTGGTCATGCAACTCGTTTGAAAGAAGATATTGTTTATGATGAAAATGGTAAAATTATAAAGCTTGGAAATTTAGCTCAATATATTTTAGATAAACGGATTCCACTTGAAATATGTCTAAACAGTAATGTTCACACAGGTGCTATTGATAAAATTGAAGATCATCCGTTCAAGGAATTGTACAATGCAAAATTTAGAGTTTTCTTAAATACCGATGATCGATTAATGAGCAACATTACATTAACTGATGAGTTTATAACAGCAACAGAAGTTTTTGGAATTGACCTCGACGATATTGAAAAACTAAATATTAATGCAATGAAATCTGCGTTTATAAATCATGATGAAAAATTAGATTATATCTATAATGTTATTAAACCAGGATATCAAAAAATGAGAGATAAATTACTCTCACTAAAAGTTTAGAGTTTCTGTAAAACTACTATTTGTTGTCTCTATCTTTGTTTGTCATATTGAAGGAGTTCTTTTTTAACGACTGAAATATCTAGTTACTAATAGTAATCAGATTCTTCATTTCGACAAAAACCATCTTCATTCAGAATGACAGCTTAAGTATGTGAAGACAATTTTATATTCGAACAGAACTCTTATAAAAGAAAGGATTTTATTTAATGAAAAAACTGTTTAAAAATTACGCATATGATTTTGATAAAAACGAAGCTAAGCTTCTAACAAGTTTTTGCAAACAAGCTATTGAACAAATGAGTGGCAATCAAGATTTTTATAAAGATGTTAAGGCATTTGAATCTATTCGCGAAAAAATTTCTGAAGATCCATTTGCTGTAAAATTAACAAAGGATGAAAAAACAAGGTTAGTTCACCAGTTAACACAAAATAGGAACCATATTAAAACAACAATGGATAAGAGTGGTTTTATAAAAAAATGGTTTTATAAATCTATGTTAAATCAATATGAGAATATACTAGAAACACATTTTTCAAATTAAAGAAAAGAAATTAGCCGCGAATGCGCAAATAAAAACTTAACAAAAAAATGACTGATATAATCTACAAAGACGAGAGCTATAGAATAATTGGAATTTGTTTTGAAGTCCATAACAATCTTGGTTCTGGTTTTTTAGAAATTGTGTATAAAGATGCTTTGGAATATGAATTTAAGAAAGCAAATATTCCATATGAGAGAGAAACAATACAGCGTAAATTATAAAGGAATAACTCTTCAACATCATTTTTAGGCAGACTTTGTTGTATATGACAAAATAATTATTGAAATAAAATCTGTAAAACATTTTGTGGATGAGTTTACAGCACAGACAATAAATTATCTTAAATGCTCAAACAATAGATTAGGTTTACTTGTAAATTTTGGAGAGCTAAAACTAAATAGTAAAAGGATTGTGTTAGATAAGAAATTAAACGAATGGAAGAGAACAAATTAGTTGCAAATTCACAAACGAAATTAATTATTTTTATTCGTGCATTCGCGGCGATTTATTTTTAATAAATATAATTGAGGTAACCAATGAAAGTACTTGTAGCAACAGAGAAGCCATTTGCTCCAGCAGCAGTAAATGAAATTAGGACAGTAATAGAAAATGCTAATTACGAATTAGTTCTTTTAGAAAAATATTCTGATAATTCAGAACTAATTACAGCAGTTGCTGATGTTGATGCAATGATTATCCGTAGTGATAAAGCGACAAAAGAAGTTATCGATGCAACTAATAATCTAAAAATTATTGTTCGTGCAGGTGCTGGTTATGACAATATTGATTTAGCAGCTGCTACAGAGAAAGGTATTGTTGCAATGAACACTCCTGGACAAAACTCAAACGCAGTTGCGGAATTAGCAATTGGGATGATGGTTTATGTTGCTCGTGGTTTATTCAATGGCAAAGCTGGTTCGGAGTTAAAGGGAAAAACAATAGGTATCCATGCCTACGGAAATGTTGGTAAACTAGTTGGCGATATTGCAAAAGGGTTTGGAATGAATGTAGCAGCTTTTGATCCATTTGTTCCTGCTGAAGCAATTGAAGCAGATGGAGTAACAGTTTACAACTCCGCAGAAGAACTTTATGCAAATTGCCAATATATTTCTTTACACATCCCAGCAAACGATAAAACAAAAGACTCAATAAATTATGAGCTTTTAAACAAAATGCCTAAAGGTGCAACTCTTGTAAATACTGCACGCAAAGAAGTAGTTAACGAAACAGAGTTAGTGAAACTTATGGCAGACCGTAAAGACTTCAAGTATGTTTCTGATATTGCTCCAAATAACGCAGAAGAATTAAAAGAGAAGTTTGAAGGAAGAGTTTACTTTACTCCAAAGAAAATGGGTGCTCAAACATCAGAAGCAAATATAAATGCTGGTATTGCTGCTGCAACTCAAATTGTTAATTTCTTAGAGAATGGCGATACAACTTTTAAGGTTAATAAATAATTTAATTCTTGATAAACGCAATGCGTTTTATCCGATATATAACTGGATATACGCATTGCGTTTGTTGGGATGTTATGGGCAAGGCAAGAGCACAGAAAAAAACTAAAAAGAACCACCCCATTTTCACAAGAGCGAACTTTTCTAACTATCGGCAATATTCCCCTTTACTGCCACTATATAGTTTGCTATATTTGCAATAACAATTTTGAGTTCCAATCACAAAAAGTAAATTACATATTGAGAAATTGGAATTACTTTTTAACAAAAAAGATAATTTCAGCATACAAGAGATTAGTGATTTTTATAAAATTCTTGAGCCTGGAATAAACCGCACAACCATTAACTGGCGTGTTTATGCTTTAACACAAAATGGTATCATTACTCGTATTGGTAGAGGTAAATATACTCTTAAAAAAAGACCGACTTACTTACCTGAAATATCACAAAAATTAAAATTGCTAAACAATAAACTAAAAAAAGGATTTCCATTTTTAACTTTTTGTTTATGGAATTCTTCAATGCTAAATGAATTTTCTATTCATCAAGCAAATAAATCTTTCTTGTTAATTGAGGTTGAAAGGGAAGTTTTACAATCAGTCTTTTATTTTTTAAGTGAGAAAAATTATAAGATTTTTATTGAACCCTCGGCAGATATTATTGACAAATATGCATACAATGAAGACAGTTATATTATTCTCAAATCATTAGTTTCCGAAGCTCCGACACAAAACATTAAAAATATAAATACAATTACGTTAGAAAAATTATTGATTGATCTTTTTTGTGATAAAATAATTTTTTCTGCATTTCAAGGGAACGAAATGAAAACAATATTTAGAACTGCCTTCAAAAAATATTTAATTAACGAAAGCAAACTGTTAAGATATGTGAACCGAAGAGGTAAAAAGGAAGAAATTCAAAATTATCTTAAACAAATTAACGGCAGTAAATAAATACATTGCCATAATATAGTAAATGATAAATCAAAAAAAACTAAATAACGATTGGATAAGTAAGGTCTCAAAAGAGAATAAAAATGCTGATAAAATTCTTATTGAAAAAGTTATCCGTGCTTTACTATTGTTGGAAGGACTTGTTAAACAAAAAGTAGAATTCACCTTTAAAGGTGGCACTGCATTAATGCTACACTTCAATTCTACAAAAAGGCTTTCCATTGATATTGATGTAATTTTACCAAAAGAAAACAAGGAATTAAATACTGTATTAGATAAAGTCGCAAAGGAACAAGGATTTATAAGAAAAGAACTTCAAACAAGAACTTCGTCATCAGAAATAACGAAATCTCATTTTAAATTTTTCTACACACCACTTTACAAAACAAATAAGGTAGAAGATTATGTTTTGCTTGATATATTATTTGAAAAAACAAATTATCAAAACATAATTCAGTTGCCGATAGTATCTACATTTGTTCCCATCATTGATGCTCCGTTACTCGTAAATCTCCCTTCATTAGAAGATATTCTCGGAGACAAACTCACGGCATTTGCACCAAACACAACTGGAATTCCATACTTTAAAAATGACAATAGTATGAGTATGGAAATAATTAAACAACTTTATGATATTGGGAATTTATTTGATAAAGCTGAAAATATAGACATTATTAAAAACACATTTGCCAAATTTGTTAAAACAGAACTAGAATATAGAAATATTAAAGATTGTAACAAGCAAGATGTTCTTGAAGATATTTACCAAACTGCATTAACAATTGCAAGTAGAGGAATTGATGGAAAAGGTGATTTTGAACAACTGCAACTTGGAATACAAAGAATTAGAGCCTTTATTTTTTCTGAAAGTTATAATATTGAAAAAGCAATAATTTCGGCATCAAAAACAGCTTACCTTTCAACATTAATAAAGCTTAATGCTGAAAAAATTGAAAAGTTTAGTAATCCACTACAAATGAAAGATTGGTTACTTGATAAACCAATAAATAATAAACTTAACAAATTGAAAAAGTCTAATCCGGAAGCATTTTTCTATTGGTATAAAATAATAACAGAGACAAAACAAATA
>CBDUTO010000094.1:0-18180 GCA_965370315.1 uncultured Melioribacteraceae bacterium | reverse complement strand
ATTTTAAATTAGTGGCTTAACTTAATGTATGTTTGTTGGGGAGCAGATCATTCCTCAATATTCTAAACGTAAATATATAATTGAATTTATATGAACATCACTTTTATGTTTGGTTGATCTTCAAGGTTATTTAAAAGTCATTATACAAATACTGATAATTGAGCTAGAATAGGAAATTAATTGTTTAAGGAATAAATAAAAAAAGCCCGGACATAGCCGGGCTTAAAAAACGAAAATTATACTATATTATTTCAACAGTAACATTTTCTTAACTTCTACTTTCTTATCAGCTTGCAATCTATAAATATAAGTTCCACTAGCTAATCTACTAGCATCGAAAGAATATTGATAAACGCCTGCAGTCATAATTTGATTATTTACTAATCTAGCAACTTCACGTCCTAAAATATCATAAATAATTAAATTTACTTCAGCTTGTACTGGTAATCCAAATTGAATTGTTGTTGATGGATTGAATGGGTTTGGATAGTTTTGATCAACAAAAAACTCTTTTGGAATAATATTCATATCGTTAATACCAGTTACCAAATCTTTCAATATAATAGTAATTGTATCAACACTTGAGACAATTCCTTCTGCTGGATTAGAACTAACTGTCCAAATAGTGAAATCAACAGTTAACATACCTTCAGAACCATGTGTACCAATAAGATCAATAAGATTTTGTCCTGTAGGAGTATAAACAGTATCTGTAGCACCATTATCTGAAGGAGCTGCTAAAATTTCAGTACCATCACTTATAGCAATTACTTGATAAATTAGAGATTCATCATTTAGATCAACAGCTGGATGCCAAATTAATGGGTACTCTTCAGTTGCACTTGTAATTTCTTGTTCAGTTCCATCCATTGCAGCAGTTTCATCTGTAAAGAAGAAATATGGAGAAGGAGGAGCAGCAACATTTTGTTCAATATCACTATAGTAACGTGGTAATATTTGATATCCATCTAAAGGTGGTGTAGCAGTGCTAAATTGAGCAGTAACACCTATTATATTAACTGGATAAATTGGCTCAGGTTGTCCAGCAAGGTCAAGATCTTTGTCTACTCTCATTGTGAAGTTTGAGTATCCATCAGTCATTGTAATATTTGCATCTGAGCCTTCAGCTGGCCATTCACCATCTTCTTTTGCAAGCGCATTAATTTTCAACAACATACTTTCATATTGCTCTCCATTAGCGAGCCATTCCATAATTGTAAGTTCCATTGGAGCTGGAACAGTGCCAGATCCTAATCTCACAATATCATTTCTATCAGAAACAACTAACTGTGTTAAACCATTATACTGTCCAATTTCACCAGTAATTTGAACTAAATCTCCAACAGTAGTAAGAATTGAATCCTCACTAGAATAGATATTAATTCCAGCAGTTTCATCTTGAACATTAATACTTAGTGAATACTCAGAGTTAATTGTTGGTGAAATTATCACACCTTTAATAGTAACTACTTCACCTTTTCTATCAGGAACACCATCACCATTAGCATCTATTCTTGCTGCAGCAATAGTTTCTGATTCTACTGATTGTAAATCTAATATTATAATAGGGAATGGAGCATCGGTTGCAGAATTTGGACCCCTAGCATAATCAGAAGTATAAAGAACTTCTAAATCGTCATCTTCATCAAGATTAGCAATGTTAATTACTTCATATTGACTAAATAAATCGTTCATTCCAAAGTCAATAACATTACTACTCCAACTAGCGGCATCTGTAACATCACCACCAGTATATTCAACTCGGTAGATTTGTCCATTTGGAACACTTCCTCTTGAACCAGTAACAAAATCAATGTTACCATCGCCATCAATATCACCAACAGCACCGCCATTAAGACGAGTACCACCAACAGAAGTGAAATCAGCTATTTCATAAGCAGTCCAAGCTCCATTGATCCATTTAAGCATGTTAACTTTGGCATCATACCAGTTACCAACTAATATTTCTTCAGTACCATCACCATCAACGTCCGCAGCAGATGCTGATAAGAATGCGCCATTAACAAGACCAGGTTGAGTTTTTGTTAACTTATAACTATTACCATCATGAGATACTGATTGAAGATTTCCACTACCATCGAAAAAGTGAGCCGCACCATTAGCAACAACCATGTCCCATCTTCTTGAAGCATCAGCGGTTAGAGTATCAGAATAAGAACCAACAGTAATTGGTTGTGCATTTTCTGTTACGCCTCTAGGAACACCTGTGTAAAGTACTTCATCAGAACCAGCACCATCAATATTTGCAACAACCATTGCATCCATTTGGCCTATACCATCAGCGCCTAAAACACCTTTATCTAATAAACTTACTGTATAACTAGCATCAGATGTAATATCTCCACCCTGATAAGAAACTAAATAAATTTCGTCAGTTCCTCTAAAACCAACTGCAAAGTCAATTTTATCATCGCCATTAATCATTCCAGCTCTAACAGTTGTAATCCTATTTGCTGTATTAGCAGTAAAATCAGCAATTTTATGACCAACTAATGAATCTGCATCTGGTACTAGAACCCAAACACCAGCAGAACCACCAGAAAGATAATCACCAGTTACTATTTCCATATTTGTATCACCATCAATATCAACAGTATTTGTAGATAACCAAGACCATCCAGGATATGCTTGATATCTTTCTTTGGCACTGTAATCAGCTCCGTTTATTTCAACAATTCCACCGTCACTATCAAATACGTAGATTGTTTGATCAATAACTGCAATATCGCGATAATCACTACCAGTAGGAACTCCATTAGCTTCCATAGTCCAAATTTCAGAACCATCACCAGTACTTGGAATATTATCTACAGAGACAACACCCCATCCATAATGGTCTTTTCTTTCAGCGAAAATAAATTCTTGTGTACCATCGTTATCAATATCAGCAACTTGACCACGGAATGGTCTCATTTCTGTACTTGCAGGTACTCCCATATTCCATTCAGCATTAGGAGAAAGAGTACCATCACCATTATCTATACCAAGAATATCAGCACTATCAAGTGTAGCTTCATAAACTACTATACGTGAAGGATCTTCATTTCCAGTAACTAAAGCATTAACTGGACACCAAATAATTTCACCAAGACCATCATTATCCAAATCACCAGTAGTTAATACTGGCCATGTATTTTGAGCAAGTACACCAGGTAAAACAGTAATCCATCTCTCAACCCAAGAACCAGCAACTAATTCATATTTGTATAGCTTAGGAATTAATTCGCCATTAGGGCCATCACCCCAGTTATCATTTACAGCATATAGATCCATAAGACCATCACCGTCAAGATCAATATCAGTAACAAGATTACCAAAACTTCCGTCAGGGCCAGCAATAACGTTGCTTCTTACAAATTGGTCATAAAGTTCAGTTTTTGCATTAAATTCCATTTCCCAAATTTCAGAACCGGAACCAGCATCAGGAACATCACTTACTGAAACGATACCAAAGTTGAAATAGTCTCTTCTTTCAGCAAATACAATCTCTTCTTTTCCATCACCATCAATATCAAAAGCTTCCCATTTTAAAGGGCGCATACTTGTTGATTCAGGAATATCCATATTCCAAGAAGTATTAGGTGCAAAGTTTCCAGCACCATCGGAAACACCAAGAACATCATCTCCGTTGGCTTCAAAAACAACAATTCTAGCTGGAGTAGTATTTGTAGAGAAGCTTTCAGCATATCCCCAAATAATTTCTTGTTTGCCATCACCATCAAGATCACCAACTGTTAGTGCAGCCCAAGTATTTTGTCTTTCGTTAGTAAGAGAAGCAGCCCAAACAGAATCCCATGCAGTACCATTTCTCTCATACTTAATAATTTGTGGAATTTCATCACCAGTCATAAAATCTGTCATACCATCAACAGTGTAAATTTCTAGTTTTCCATCACCGTCCAAATCAACTCCAGATACTGTTGCACCAAATCCAGAAGGATAAGTGCTAGGTGGATCGATTACGGCACTTCTAACAAAAGAGTCTTGTGCAACAAGACTTGCTGTAAGAAGAAGGGTTAATAAAATAAGTGTAGTTTTAATTTTTATCATAATACCTCCATTATGATTAGTGAATGAGTTAGTGTAAAAATAAAAAGCCTGATGATCTCACCAGACTTAATTTTATTGCATTATTTCAATAATGTCATTTTTTTAGAAATAGTATTTATTCCATTGTTTAAACTATAAACGTAAGTTCCGGATGCTAATTGTGAAGCATCAAAACTAACTTGATAAATTCCACTTTCAAATTCGGCTCCATTAATAAGTGTTGTAATTAATTCACCATTAATATTATAAACTGATAGAGTAATAGGTGCGCGTTCAGTTATTGCAAATTCGATTGTTGTAAGAGGATTAAAAGGATTTGGATAATTTTGCGAAACTTCAAAACTACTAGGAATTTGTGAATCAAGTTTTTCAACATTAGTGATAGTTAATTCTATAGTTGGCAATGTAGTAGTATACTTCCACTTATCAATTGTCCAACCCCAGTATGAAACAATGTAAGCTTTTCCAAACTCATCAAAGTCCATATTATATGGTGATGCATATCCAGAAACAGTTCCGGGACCATTACTATTGTAAGAACCTGTTTGATCAAAATTCCATTTTGCAGTATCTATTGTATCTAATATTGATCCATCATTTGGATTTACTAGGTAAACCTTTCCATATGTATAGGGAGAGTTTACAAAATCAAGGGCAGCGCAGACAAATAAAATATTATTAGGGTTAAGCATTCTTAATCCCCATGGTCCAGCAGCGTAATTGACTTCTGCCTCAGTAACAAATTCATCAATTTGGAAATTAAAACCAGTATAATGGCTATATCCGTCTGTAGGGCTCCCAATATAGCAATAAACTTTACCTGTCATAAAATTTGAAACATAAATAATTGAGCCATCGGAAGAAGCTGCAACACCTCGTAAAGAACCAGCATCAGGTAATTCGATTATTTGCATCGGATCAGCATTATATCCTGAAGACCATTTCGATTCGTTTTCTGGAGAATCAAAAACTAATACTTTTCCTGGAGTTAATGAATCACCTTCAACTGTAACATAAACATGGTTCAATTCATCAATATCTATTGCATAAATTGGAAGGTCTCCAGTTTTCATTCTCATTGGATAGGTTTGAAAACTGTCGGTAGTCATTTCAAAAACAAGTATGTTGTGTTGGTCGTCATTATTTGCAACAAAAATAAGATCCTTTGAATCATACTTCATAGAGGCAACATCCATAGCTTCATTAAAAAACAACTGGTCAAATCCATTTAACCACAATGTGATTTGATCAGAGCCACCATACTGATACGAGCCTAATCTACCATTTACTGAATCAGCATCTTTGTAACCTACTAAATAGTAATCATTATCAGCAAAATCGGCAACTAATGCTACAAAATTATTATCACCGTATGCAGCAGTTGATATTGTTCTATTGCCTGTTGCATTTGGCTGATTATCAATTGTAGCATATAAACATTCCCATTCTCCATCAATAGTTTGAGCCTGGAGAGTTAATGGAACAATAACAATAGTAAAGAACATAAAAATCAGTTTAATAAATTTCACTTTCTACCTCTCAATTAGTTGATAAGATTTAGTAATCATTATTGTAAACTTTTATTTAAGTAATGTCATTTTTTTAGATATAGTATTTATCCCATTGTTTAAGCTATAAATATAAGTTCCACTAGCTAGTCTTGAAGCATCAAAAGTAACTGTATAACTTCCACTATTAAACGTAGCTTCATTGATAAGCGTTGTAATTAATTCACCATTAGTATTGTAAACTGAAAGAGTAATTGGTGAAGATTCTGTAATTGAAAATTCAATAGTAGTAGAAGGGTTAAACGGATTTGGATAATTTTGAGAAACTTCAAAACTACTAGGAATTTGTGAGTCAATTTTTTCAACACTTGTAATAGTTAAATCAATAGTAGGAAGTGTTCCTGAAAAAGTCCATTTTTCAACAGTCCAGCCATAGAATGATTGACTATATAAGTTGTCATTTTCATCAACATCAACGTTGTATGTAGATGTGTAGCCAGAAGCGATACCAGTCTGAGAAGGTCTGGAATTATATGCGCCAGTTTGATCAAAGTTCCATTTAGCAGCATCAAGAGTATCTAAAATTTCACCGGTATTAGGATTGATAGCATAAATTCGTCCGTATGGATATCCATCAGTTGTAAAATCAACATCCATGGTAGCAAATAAAATATTTTTACCATCCATAAATTTCAACCCCCATGGAGCAGCAGTTAAAGCAGTATCTATTACATCCATGCGTTCAAAATTGAAAGATGGTGATAAAGTATATCCATCAGTCGTGTTTCCAACATAAGCGTAAATTTTTCCATTATTATGATTTGATGCATAAATAACGCTACCATCATTATTTGTAGTGACACCACGTGAAGTACCATTATCTGGAAGTACTATCGTTTGCAATGGTGGGGCAGAGTGTCCAGAACTCCAAGCAGGCTCAACATCTGAGCTTTCAAAAATATGAATTTTACTAGGATTTGTATCAGTACCTTGAGTAGTAACATAAACTCTACCATTATTATCGACATCAATTGCCCATAAGGAATCTGGGCTAAATGGATCTGAAGGCGTCATCATTCTCATTGGGTGTGTATAAATAGAATCGTCTTTTAATTCAAAAACAAGAATATTGTGTGCTGCATCATTATTTGGTACAAAAACTAAATCACCATATGATGCAATATCCAATGCTTCTCGCAAATAGACTTGATCAAATCCGTTCAACCAAATAGTTTGCAACCCTGCAGCACCGCTACCATATGGATATGATCCTAATCTTCCATTAGTTGAATCAGCGTTTTTATAACCAACAAGGTAATAAGTGCTATTTGAACTTCTTATAACTACAGCAACAAAAGAATCTTCGCCAGTTGCAGCAACAGAAACTGTGTTATAACCAGTAGCATTGGGTTGATCATCAATTGTTGAATACTGACACTCCCATTCACCATCAAATGTTTGTGCATTCATAGTTAATGGTAAAATAATAATTGAAAACAACAAAAATATAAGTTTATTAAATTTCACTTTCTACCTCAATTAGTTGATAAGATTTAGTAATCATTATTTTAAACTTTTATTTTAGTAATGTCATTTTTTTAGATATAGTATTTATCCCATTGTTTAAGCTATAAATATAAGTTCCACTAGCTAGTCTTGAAGCATCAAAAGTAACTGTATAACTTCCACTATTAAACGTAGCTTCATTGATAAGCGTTGTAATTAATTCACCATTAGTATTGTAAACTGAAAGAGTAATTGGTGAAGATTCTGTAATTGAAAATTCAATAGTAGTAGAAGGGTTAAACGGATTTGGATAATTTTGAGAAACCTCGAAACTTGTTGGAATACTATTATCTGTTTTTTCAACACCGGTAATTGTTAACTCAATGGTTGGTAGAGTACCAGAGTAATCCCATTTTTCAAGTGTCCATCCAAAGTAGGATTGACTATAGATATTATTATTATCATCAAAATCAACATAGTAAGTTGATGCATAACCAGAAGCAGTATCCTGTACGTGATTTGCATATTGACCAGCCGTTGTATAATTCCATTCAGCTACATCAATTGTATCTAATATTTCTCCAGTATTAGGATCTGCTAAATAAATTCTTCCAAAACCGTACGTTCTATCTTCATCATAAATATCAGTATCTGCTGCTACAAATAGAATATTATTTACATCCATAAATCCTAATCCTAATGGACCAATGTTAGTAGTAGTAACAGAATCAATTTCGTAAACATCAATGAGTTCATAGTTAAAAGAGGGGGAAAGTGAATATCCATCAGTAATGTTACCAACATAAGCGTATACTTTTCCATTCATATTATTTGAAACATATATAACGGATCCATCTGAATTAGCTGTAACTCCATGTAATAGACCATTGTCAGGAATTGTTATTGTTTGTTTAGGCTCAGCAGAATATCCTGAAGACCACTCAGAATCATTTGAATCATAAACTAGAACTTTTCCAGCTGAGAAAGAGTCAGCTTGTGTAGTAACAAAAACATGACCAGCAGCATTTACATCAATAGCCCAAAGCGAATCAGCTCCAGTAGCTAATCTCTTGGGATGCGTTGCAATTCCACCATCAGTTAATTCGAAAACAAGAATATTATGATTGTTATCATTATTAGCAACAAATATTAGATCACCCAAAGCTGCAATGTCGTAAGCCTCTTCCATATACAATTGGTCAAATCCATTTAACCACAGTGTCTGTGGGTCATCATCTGCACCACTAAAACTATCTCCAATACGTCCAGAATTATAGGTTGCATTTTTATAACCGACTAAATAGCTTTCGTCAGATGATGGGCGGTAAACAAGTGCTACAAAATTGTTTTCTCCAGTAGTTGCTGCAACTGACATTGTCCTTTGGTTTGTACCATTAACATTATCATCATCAGTAACTAATGCTGTGAACCATTCTCCATCAAATGTTTGTGCAGTTATTGTCGAAAATGAAAGTAAAACAGAAAGGAATAGTGCGATAAAAATGTAAAACTTCTTCATAAAAACCTCAGACTTATTGAACATATTTTTAATTGTTACATTAACCATAACTATTTGTTCAAGATTGCAAATTTAAGTTTTAAAGTCAAGAAGAAGGTTATTAAATTTAAACTAATTAGTATAATTATTAATTATGTATATAATTATTTTAAACTAAATAACCGTTAATATTAAAGTACTATGTAAGAAAATTAGTATTTATTATCGTTCATAAAACATAGATAAAGCTCTAAAAACAAATATTGAAAAAAGAGGAGGAATAATTACTCGCTAATATCAAAATAATTCAATAAATAATCATACATTCTGCTATTTTCTGACATATGATAGTACTCATTGTTTTCGGGATTATGTCTATAATCCTTTTCAAATTCAGAAATGTTTAGAACTATTTCTTCAATTGCATCCATAATAAAATCTAATTCACTATTTGTCATAGTTGGATGTAATGAGAAACGAACCCAACCTGGTTTCTGAGAAAAATCATGTTGATCAATCATATCCGTAACTACTTTTGAGCGAGAAGGATCGATGTGAAGTAGGTAGTGTCCGTAAGTACCAGCACATGAACAACCACCACGCATTTGTATGCCATATCTATCGTTTAATAATTTCACCATTAAATTAAAATGTATATCTTCAACATAAAATGAAATGATACCTAGTCTATCCTCAATATTACTTGCAAGAAGATGAACTTTTGGAATTTCTCTAAATCGTTTTAAAGCAACAGGTAAAAGCTCTTCTTCACGTGCTATAATATTTTCAACACCCATTTCTTCTTTTAACTTGATACTAAGTGCCGTTCTAATTGCTTGAAGAAATCCTGGGGTTCCACCATCTTCACGTACTTCAATACTGTTTATATATCTATGTCCTCCCCAAGGGTTAGTCCATTCAACCGTGCCACCGCCCGGATGATCGGGAACGCTACTGTTATACATATCCTTGTTGAAAATTAATACTCCGGAAGTTCCAGGCCCTCCAAGAAATTTATGTGGGGAGAAAAATATCGCATCTAATCTCTCATCAGGATCTTCAGGGTGCATATCTATTGGATCATATGGGGCTGATGCAGCAATATCAACAAAACAGAACCCACCATGTTTATGCATTATTTTAGCCAATTTATAATATGGAACTCTAACTCCTGTAACATTTGAACAAGCAGAAAAAGAACCAATTTTTAGTTTTCTGTTTTTATATTTTTCGAGAGCTTCAATAAGTTTATTTATATCAACTAAACCTTCATCAGTAGGATCTAAAACTACTGTATCTGCAATTGTTTCAAACCAACTTGTTTGATTTGAATGATGTTCCATGTGAGTTAAAAAAATTACTGGACGGTATTCCTCGGGAATATTTGTAAATTTCATTAATTGCTCTGGTAACTTAACTCCAAGTATTCTTTGAAGTTTATTAATTACGGTTGTCATTCCAGAACCAGCAGTTATTAAAACATCTTCATTATTAGCATTACAATGTTCTTTAATGATTTTTTGAGCAATGTGATATGCACGCGTCATTGTTGTTCCGGTAATACTTGTTTCAGTATGAGTATTGCCAACAAATGGGCCGAAGTCATTTTTAATTTTATCTTCAATTGAGCCATAGAGTCTTCCACTTGCGACCCAATCAGCATAAATTATTTTTTTCTCTCCATATGGAGTATTAAATGTTTGGTTTATTCCAATAATATTTTTTCTAAAAGGTTCAAAATATTTTTCTAATTCTGACATAAATTACTCACTTAATTACAATTTTTTATTTTGGAAATATAAGAAATATTAAAGTACTTTTATTTGCAATCGTAAATAAAACCACAGTATGCCTGAAGACACCGAAAAAAAACAAAAAGCATTTTCAATTCTGTACTCTCCGTGTGTTTAGTGGATTAGGTATTATTAAATACTACCAAACGTGTCAAATATTAATTAACTATTTAGAAAGACTTAGTAATATTTTTTTTAACTTTAGAAGAATATTTAGAGGAAAATATGAAGCATTTAATTAATAGTTTGTTCGTACTTCTAATTGGAGTAATGCCCTTGTTAGCACAATCACTTGAGTTGCCAAGGTTGAGTACTAAAGCAGTGGTTACTCAACAAATTGGACTTAGTGAAATAGCAATTACTTATAGTAGGCCAGGAGTAAAGGGAAGAAAAATTTGGGGAGGATTAGTTCCATTTAATAATGGTATTCCATTCCCTTGGCGTGCTGGTGCAAATGAGAATACAATAATGAAAATCTCTGATGATGCTGAAATTAATGGTCAATCTATAAAGGCTGGAACTTATGGATTTCACATTATACCAAGTGAATCAGAATGGATGTTAATTTTTAATAGTCACAGTAAATCTTGGGGGAGTTTCTTCTACGATGAATCATTTGATGTTCTAAGAATAAAAATAACTCCATCTCTAAATGGGTTTACTGAATGGCTAGAGTATGGTTTTGAAAATATTAACACAAACTCTGTTTCAATTTATATGAAGTGGGAAAAGCTAAAAGTAAATTTCACAATAGCTTTTAATGAAAAAGAAATAGTTCTAAATAATATTAGAGAGCAATTATTATCTCTCCCAGGCTTTGGATGGGAAGGACCAATGGAAGCTGCAACATACTGTTTGGAAAATAGCTTTAATTACAAGGAAGCTTTGGAGTGGATAGATATTTCAATTAATAGAAACTCTACATTTCAAAATAAAATTATTAAAGCTGAGCTTTTATCTAAAATTGGTGAAACTGACAAATCGAATGAACTTAAAACAGATGCTTTCGGAAATTCTACAGAAAATGAATTAAATCTTTATGGATATGAGTTGTTAAATAAAAATAAAATTGATGAAGCACTAGAGGTATTTAAGTTAAATATTAATCGGCATCAAAAGTCTTGGAACTGTTACGACAGTTATGCTGATGCTTTAAATCGTGCAGATAAAAGTGAAGAAGCAATTGAAAATTATAAAAAAGCTCTCGAATTAGCGCCAGCAAATCAGAAGGAAAGAATTAGAGAAGCAATAAAATAAAAACAAGAGAACCGCAAAGGCACGGAGACGCAAAGGATTTTGTTGATTAGTTTCTCTGCGTCTTTGCGGTTTTCTTTTATAAATCAATATCATCCACTCTTAACATTATAAATGCAGCAATAAACATCGACAATCCACCAAGTAGTAGGGCATATATTGCATCACCACCAAAAGCGTATTTAACCATAAATCCTAAAATAGCAGCTGCAGTAATTTGAGGAATTACAATAAAGAAATTAAAAATACCCATGTAAACACCAAGTTTCTTCTGAGGAAGAGAACCAGTTAGTATTGCATAAGGAATTGAAAGAATAGATGCCCACGCAATTCCAATTCCAATTTCTGAAAACAATAAAATATTTGGGTCTTTAATAATATAAAAGGATGCTAACCCTAAGCCTCCTAAAAGCAAACTGATTGAATGAACCTTTTTTCGCTCCATTCTATTAGCCATCCAGACTAATAAAAATGCTGCAAGTGCTGCTATTCCATTATAAGCGGACATTAAAATTCCAACCCAATCAGCACCTTCATTATAGAGGACTGAAGTTGTATCCGTGGTTCCATAAATATGATTAGTGACTGCTGGAGTAGTGTAAATCCACATTGCAAATAAAGCAAACCATGAAAAGAACTGAACAAATGAGAGTTGTTTCATAGTTTTTGGCATATTATATAAATCAGTTATTACAGAGAGTATTCCAGATTTTGAATTTGACTTATTTAGAAATGAAGAATAAATCTGGATAATTCCAAAAACTGCAATTCCTAAGAAGAAAACGAGTAAACCATAATCCATGTATATAAATATTTCAAAAAGCAGATATAATACTAATCCAATAACTGTCCAAACAATACCATTACGAAGTAACTTTTGTGAGTTTATTTTTTCCTTTTCTGATTTTTCAGTTTGTAGTTGTGCATCATCAACATCAAAAGCTTCTAATTCTTCCGGACTATATTCTTTTGTCTTAACTACTGTCCATAACACAGCTAAAAAGAATGCAAAGCCACCAATATAAAATGAGTATTTCACAGATTCTGGAATTATACCTTCAGGAGCAGTGTTGCTAATTCCGAACCAATTTGTCATAATGTAAGGAAGTGCGGAAGCTACTACTGCACCAGTTCCAATAAAGAAACTCTGCATTGAAAATCCAACGGTGCGTTGCTCTGGTGGAAGCATATCACCAACAAACGCTCTAAATGGTTCCATCGAAATATTAATTGACGCATCCATAATCCACAACATACCAGCAGCAACCCATAAAACGGGGGAGTTTGGCATTACAAACAATGCAAGTGAAGCTAAAATTGCCCCAACAAGAAAGAACGGACGTCTGCGACCAAACCTATTCCATGTTTTATCACTCATATAACCAATAATTGGTTGGACTATTAAGCCAGTTACAGGTGCTGCAATCCATAAAATTGGAATTTCATCAATACTTGCACCAAGTGTCTCAAATATTCGTGATACATTAGCATTTTGGAGTGCAAAACCAAATTGGATTCCTAAAAATCCGAAACTCATATTCCAAATTTGCCAAATAGATAATTGTGGTTTTTTCATTAATATCTCGTTAATAATTTTGATAAAATATCGATTAAGAAAGATATATAATTATTAAATTTATATTCTGGATTTATTACCAATGTTACAGTAGAATACTGAAACGAGCTATTGTTTGTCTGAATATAGATAACCCCACGTTTTAACGTGGAGAGGAATTATAGTTCTACCCCAGTCTTAAGACTTGGGAAATTTAAATAGATTTTTAGAATTAAATATTTTACATTATTCTTAAATTAGTGTAATTACTCAATGTTTTTATAACGGAATAACAACAAAATCAAATGTACGATATAACTGAAATATTAGATAAAGTTAAGAATAATATTGGTTCAGCATTTTTCTATACACCATATAAAAATAATGAGTCATTTAGTTTTATCTTTGGTTCACCTCAAAAATCAATTACTTGTAAAAATCTGGAAGAAATTGAAATAACATTAGCGGAGATTGATGCCTTATCAAAAATCTATAAATATGCTTATGGTTTTATTACATACGAAGTAGGGTATGCGTTCGAAGAAAAATTGAAGCATCTATATGAAAAATCTAATACGAAAATAATCTCTTTTAATTTCTATAATGATGAAGATGTAGAAATAGTTCCTTCAAAAGAGATATCTTTTAAGAGAATAAGTTCATTGTTAGATGCAAAAAACTTTGCAATTGAAAATCTAGAGATAAATGAAACACAAAGTGAATATGAAAAGAATATTGAAGAAATAAAAAGACTAATTGCCATTGGAGATACTTACCAAGTAAACTACACATTAAAATCTAAATTCAATTTTAATGGGGATATTACAGCGTTTGTTACAAGTTTAATTTTTAATCAATCAGCGGAATATTCGGCATTTATCAATGACGAAAATAATTACATAATTTCTATTTCACCGGAATTATTCTTTAAGACCGATGGAAATAGAATAATTTCCAAACCGATGAAGGGGACCATTAAACGTGGAATAAATATAGATTATGATTTTGCTAAAAGTGAGCAATTAAAAAACAGTAAAAAGGATAAAGCTGAAAACATAATGATAGTTGATTTGCTTCGCAATGATATTGGTAAAATCAGCAAGTTCAATTCTGTAAAAGTTCATAGGCTCTTTGAAATTCAAAAATATGAAACTCTTTTTCAAATGACTTCAACTGTTTCTGGTGAGTTAAAGGAGAAATTATTCTCTTCGGTTATTAAAAATCTTTTTCCATGTGGCTCAATTACTGGGGCTCCAAAAATAAGAACAATGGAGATTATAAATAGCCTAGAAAAAGAACCAAGAGGAATTTATACAGGCACAATTGGTTTAATTGATAATGGGGATTTTAATTTTAATATTCCTATACGCACAATTACAGTTAACAAAAATAATAGTAGTGGCATAATGGGAATTGGCTCTGGTATAGTATGGGATAGCAAACCAAGTGATGAATTTGATGAGGCAAAACTAAAGGGTAATTTTCTTACAAAGCCAACAAAATATTTTGAACTAATTGAAACAATGTTGGTTGAAGATGGGGAAGTATTCTTGTTAGAGAATCACATTAATAGACTAAGAAAATCTGCTGAATATTTCCTCTTCCATTTTGATGAAACAGAACTACGTGAACTTCTCTATAAAATTGTAGTTGGATTAAACCTAGCAGTCAACTATAAACTCAGATTGCTATTAACTAAATGGGGAGAGCTTAAATATAGTTTGGAACAAATAGTTGATAGAAAGCTAAATGGTAAAATCGTTATTTCTGATAAAAGAATTGATAGCAAGAATCCATTTCAATATTTCAAAACTACAAATAGAAACGTATATAATTCGGAATTAACTAAATGGAGTAAAGAAGGCTTTGATGATGTGATTTTCATTAATGAAAAGGGGGAAGTAACAGAAGGAGCAATCACAAATATTATGATTAAAAAAGAGGGGAGTTTTTATACCCCACCTGTTTCATCTGGTTTACTAAATGGATGTTATCGTGGACATTTACTCTCAACCAATAAAAATATTGAAGAAAAAACACTTTTTGTGAAAGATATAATTGGTGCTGACGAAGTTTTTATTTATAACTCTGTTAGAAAAGAGATGAAGATTAGCGAAGTGATACAAGAAAAATTATTTAAACTTAAGGGCTAATTCATGGGTTATGTGGTTTAATAAATTACTGGATTAGAGATTGAATTTCCTCCATAAACAATAAAGATGGAATCTGCATTATTGCTGATATATTCAGATTCTAAAATTGGGAACGATTTAGATTCAACACATCCAAAACAACCGATTAAAGGATCACTATTTGAATGCGAGATTTCAACTGACCATGCCCAATCTTTTTTAAGTGGAATAGAAATTTCACCTTTTGAAATTAGCTTGTTTAATTCAGTTTTAATCTCAAATTTAATGATAACAGATCCACTATTTGCTGTTCGGTAATTTTCGCTTTCCCAGGCCAAGGAGCCAATGGCTGCATTATTGTTAAGTTCGCCTTTAATGCTTAATGGATTGGCATTTCCAATTACGCCAATAGATATTTTATCATTCTTCAGCATTTCATTCTTTCTTACACCAAATTTGATGATAGATTCTTCTTCAGTCTCAAAAATTCCACATCCAGATAAAAACATTATGCATATAAAAATCATCACACTTTTCATATTTACTCCATCCTTCATAAATACCATATAACGGCTGATTCATAAAACGCAATAGCAAACAATTTACAAGATGCAAACACAACAACCTTTAATTAACTACTTGTAGAATTACAATAACTTTTCATAAACACACTACACACTCAAACTGCAATTGTAACTACCAGTTGAAGCAGTCGGTTTTAATTGTTTTTATACTCTATTTATAAACTGTAATTTTAAAAATCATTTCTTCGAGTACAGAGTATATTTTTTCAGTAGTTCTATAAGTAGTTCCATCTTTCGATTCATACTCTACGCCATTAAAATATGCTACATTCAATTCTTTATTTTCTGGTGTATACCAAACATATGCAAATACATCAAGATATATTTTTTGATAACTCTCAACGTTTTCTTCCCATATTGCGGGAGGGGCATAAAGTAACTCGGGAAGATCCGAATTGTTATTAGTGCCAACATCAACATTAGATACTAATCTACCAGAAATTTTCCACCCACCATGAGAATCAATTGAAATATCTTCTTTTGTAATGTTTACATTTGTGTCTATGTAAACATTGTGCGTATCTAAGCCAGCAAAATTTTTCAGCCAGGCTTTTTGATCGGCAATTGCAAGATTGATAATTTTTATTTCGTCTAGTTCTCCATCTTCGAGAGCATACTTTTCGTTCGCTTTATCAAAAACTGTATACATTCCAAACCAAGATTGGAAATAATCAGAGTTTGGATTAAATCTTTCTGAACATTTATTTGGTGATTTGGCATTTGCTACAAAAAAGTAATTATATCCTTCCCAATTAATTCCCTCAGATTGCCAGATATAACCCATATCTATTCTGGCTTGAGGAATCCAATCTCCAGATCCATTTACAAATGATGGATCTTCCAATCCAATTCTTTCTGTGGTTGTAATATCTTCTTCACAACCTACTAATAATACTAAAATAAAAAAGACGAGGTTCACAATCCAATTATGTTTTTTCATACGACACTCTCCTAAGTTCATAACGGCTGATGCATATAGCACTGCGGTATACAATTTGTGAGGCGCAAACACAACAACTTAAATTTATTTAAAACTCAATTAACTTGAACTACTTTTTTATTCAAAAACATTCCACACTCACAAAAAATCACAAAAGAACCGAGCGTAACTGCGGTCGCTTTGACACGTTTGTTATGCAACTGCTTTTACATTTTGCAATTACCGTAATAAAATTAACTTTTTAGTTTCTGTAAAACTACCACTCTGCAACCAATAAAAATACACACCGCTTGTTAAATTTGAAGCATCAAACTCTATATTGTAATTACCTCTTGCCTGTTCTTCGTTTACTAGTGTTGTAATTTCCTTTCCTAAAATACCAAATATTTTTAGAGATACATTTGATTGTTTTGGAATTGAATAACTAATTGTTGTGATAGGATTAAATGGATTTGGATAGTTTTGATGTAGCTCATATTTCTTAGAAACTAATTTATTTTCCGCTACTTCTGTACCTGAACATGGTCCAGCATTAATAATCTCTTCTTGTGTTGGATTATTTAAATTTGAACGTACATAGTAATTACCAGTGAGACCTTCGGTACTCAACAATTGATAAAGCCCACAAAAACTATCTAGAGAATCATTGCTTTCAATAATCAGATACCCACCAACAGAAGTAATATTGCTCAAACCATCAAGATTTGTGAGGGCAGAATTACCTAGTATATTCAGATTAGTACCAACAGAAGTAATACTGCTCAAACCATCAAGGTTTGTGAGGATATCATTTGTAAATATCCACAGATGACCACTAACAGATGTAATACTGCTCAATCCATTAAGATTGGTGAGGGCAGAATTGTAAGATATATGCATATAACCGCCAACAGAAGCAATACTGCTTAATCCATCAAGATTTGTGAGGGCATCATTGCTTTCTATATACAGACTACCATCAACAGAAGTAATACTGTTCAATCCACTAAGATTTGTGAGAGCAGAATTGTCTTTTATACTCAGACCACCAATAGAAATAATGTTGCTCAAACCATCAAGATTTGTTATGGCATCATTGTCGTATATACTCAGATAAGCACCAACAGAAGTAATACTGCTCAAACCATCAAGATTGGTGAGGGCATAATTGTTAGATATACTCAGATAATCACCAACAGAAGTAATATTGCTCAAACCATCAAGATTTTTGAGGACATGATTGGAACCTATACCCAGCCCACCACCAACAGAAATAATGTTGCTTAATCCATCAAGATTGGTGAGGGCATCATTGTCGTATATACTCAGATAAGCACCAACAGAAGTAATACTGCTCAAA
>CBDUTO010000093.1:0-18227 GCA_965370315.1 uncultured Melioribacteraceae bacterium | reverse complement strand
GGATAAAAATTTATCCTTATTCGCATTTAGTTCTAATAAATCCTTTTCTGATTCTTTAAGGCCAATATTCAATTTTCTATAAGCAATTCGGCTTCTAGAAATTAAGAACAAAATAATTAAGATAAATAGAGCACTTATGATGAGAACATTCCTCACATTTTTTTGCTCATTTATCGTTAGCTCTTGTATCTCATTATCTTTTCGTAAAATTGTATTCTCTTTTGATTTTTTCTCTAAATAATATTCTACTTGAAGATTAGTAAATTTTGCAATTTTTTGTTTGTTGAATGTGCTATCTTTTAATGCTGTTGCATTTTTGAAATAGTTAAACGCTTTTGAAATATTTCCTCTTTTCTCTTCTATCTGAGATAGTATGAATAAATTATCTTTAATTAAATAACCATAGTTTTTCTCAAGTGAAAGGGTATAGCTTGCATTTATAAATTTGTCAGCAGAATCTAATTTGCTAATGGAAAAGTATGTTAAGCCAAGATAATAATTTGCAATTGCAATTCTATTTTTATTATTTATCTGCTTAGAATTGAATAACGATTTTTTATGATAAGTGAGTGCAGAATCTTGCATACCCATTTTGCTATACACGCTTCCAATAAATGTTAAAAAAAGTGGTACAGAACGGATGTTCTTTTCGTCCTTCAATAGATTTTGGTACCCAAGTTGGTAATATTTTAAAGCCTCTTTAAATTCCTTTTTGTTTTCAAAACACCTTCCCACATTGGAATATGAGTAGGCAATAGCTGGTAAGTCTTTTAAATTCAAAGCTATAATTAAAGCTTCATTATGCCAATTATATGCTTCATCATTAAGTCCCCAGTCTTGATAGATTAAGCCTATATTATTAAGAATATTGGAAACTCCTTTCATATCCTTTATCGATTTTCTAATTTTATACCCTTCTTGATAGTATTGAAGAGCTTTATTGCTATTACCAATTCCCCAATTTACGGCTCCTAAATTATTATTAAGTTTTCCTAACCATATACTATCTTGCAATTCAATAAATAAGAGCAACGATTTTTCAAAGTATTTAATAGATTCTGAAAAATCTCCTAATTGCCAATTAAAGAGACCAATAGTATCTAGAATAACAGCTCTTGAATATTCATTTTTCACATATTCCAAAGCATTTAAGTAATATTCTACTGACTTTTCCATATCAGCAAATTTAGTCACTCTAGCTAGTTGGAGAAAGAGTTCTGCTTTGCTCGAGTCAGTATCTGTTTCAGCTAAAACTTGTTTAAGACTATCTTCAACTCGCAATTGGCTATAGCTAGAACTGACTGTAACAATAAATAGAAATAGAAAACTTATTGCTACTCTTTCAAATATCTTCATAAAATTGTTTACCTAAACGTTAATTAAAAATAACTTTAAAAATTGAACCTAATCCTTTTTCACTTTCTACTTTGATAGTTGCGTTGTTTAATTCACAATAAGTTTTCACTAAAGTTAACCCAATTCCATTCCCATCAAACTTTCTAGTGTAACCCATCTCTTCTTGCGAGAATGGTTCAAACAAAAATGGTATATATTCTTTCTCAATCCCAATTCCACTATCTTCTATTTCAACTAATAATTGTTCAGCTTTGTTTCTCATAATTCTTACACTTACCGTACCTTCTACTGTGTATTTAATTGCATTATCTATTAGTTGAGCAAATATTTGGGTTACAGTATAAACATCTGCAACTAGTTCTGAATCATCTGTAGAATATAATAAATTTAGAGAGATATTTTTCTTTTTTGCAATGAGTTTATTTTCTGAAACTATTTGTGAAATTACTTCTGTGAAAACATCAAACTTTGATAGATTAACTTCATATGTACCAGCTTGAATTTCAGATAGATTTAGTAATAAATCTACAGTTCTTATAATTCTAGCACCAGCTCTATCTATGATATCGAAACTTTGTAATTGGTCTTCATCTGCATTCTCTTCAAAATCGTATTTTATTAGTGATGACATACTCACTAGTGCATTAATAGGTGTGCGTATTTCGTGACTCATTTGAGCTAAGAAAATCGATTTCATTTTATCTGCATTTTCGGCTTTCATTTTAGCAAGCAGTATCTCTTTTTCAGATTGTTTTCGAATTGTTATATCTCTTACTGCTGTAACGCGAACATTCGGATTATCGTTCCCATAATCTATTTCTCTAGATTCAAGTTCTAGTGGAAGCATAGTTCCATCTTTTCTAATGCCTTCAACTTCAAAAGGTAAAGCAACATTTTTTTCCATATTTTCAATTAGACTTTCATGATATTTGGGTTTAATTATCATTTGAATAATATTTTTCCCTATTAATTCCTCTCTTTTATAATCAGACATCTTAACAATAGCTGAGTTTATGTCAATTACAATTCCATCTTTATGAATTACAATTCCCTCATAAGTTAAATCTGACAGTCTGCTAAATCGTTCTTCACTTTCCCGTAGAGCAACTTCCGCCTGCTTGTGCTCGGTGATGTCTCGGAATTCTACAACTCGTACTTGTTTTCCTTTATAAGGAATCATTCTGGCTTCTAATCGAATATGATATTTTTCTCCATTCTTTTTTTGTCCAATCACTTCGTAGGGCTTTTCGTAAGAGGATAAAATATTTTTCATAACAATTTCACGCGATTCTTCAGCTATAAGTAATAATCCATCCATTCCCATTAATTCATTAACAGAATATCCGGAAATTTCGGAAAGACCAAGATTACACTCCAATATTAAACCTTTATCGTGTATAGCAATTCCACCAAAAGAAGCATTATGCAATGCCTTAAATCTTTGTTCGCTCTCTAATAATGCTTCTTCTGATTTTCTTTGCTCGGTTATATCTTTGCCAAAGCTTATTACTCCAATAATTTGTTCCTCAATATACATTGGGGCAGTATGAGTGGCAATTGTTAATAATCCCTTTGGTGTTGGCAAACGAAATTCATAATCTAATGCTTCTCCTTCTATTGTTCTTGCAAAGACATCCATGAGCATCGGAATATCCTCTTCTAATACTACTGGGATAAAAGATTTCCCTTCATAATCATTAATTTTTAATTCAGTAATCAATTCTACTTTACTATTAAAGAATACAATATTCCCAGAGCTATCAAGACGCCAAATCATATCATTAGATCTTTCAATCATTGTGCGATATTCATTTTCGGATCTCTTTAAAGCCTCTTCTGTACGAATATGTTCCTTTATTTCCTTCTCTAACTCTCCAATACTTTCAGCAACCCTGATTTCAAGATTTCTATTTTGCTCGGAAATTTTATCTAACAACAGCAGATTATCTAATTGAGAATTAACAAGTGTTACAGAGTGTAAAAGAGTGCTTTTAATTGTATCAAGCCTATCCGCCGTTTCACTATCGAGACAAATAAAAACTCCGACCTCGTTTAGTAAATTTGTATATGTGTGCATTAAACAACTAACTGGTTTAAAACTACTGTTTTTAACTTCTATTTTAATCTCAGAATTAGTGCTTATAAAAGATTCAATTATTGTGGATTTCTCCAATAGCTTTGTTTTCATTTTTGGCGAAAGAGTAATTTGAATTGATTTTTCTTCCTCCGAAAAAGAGGCATATTCAAATTCAATATTTACTTTTCCATTGCCAATTGTACCAAAAGCACAATATGGAATATTTTTCATTATGGAAATTTTTTCGAGAGCTACTTCAAAAACTTCTTTTTCAGTAGTAAGTATGCTTAAACTTTCTACTGTAGATGCAAAAAGGAAAACATCCTCTGCTCTACCAGTCCAATCGCTATTTTCGATTTCGAGAAGTCGAACCTTCTCTTCTAATGATTTTATTTTTTTTTCTAAATCTTCCGACACTTATTTCCCCATAAAAAAGTTTAATAAATTTTGGGATATTTGCTCAGGCACCTCTACCATCATAAAGTGCCCTGCATTAGCAATTTTAATAAGTTTGCTTATTTTTAGATTATTGTGTAGAGTTTCCGCAATTTCAGCACTAAGATAAACATCAGCCTCTCCACGAATAATTAAAAATGGTATCTCAGAGGAATGTAATTCTTCTTTAATTTCAAGCAATTGTTTATTGTTTAATCCCTGAGCAAAATGAAGAAATGCCTTACGTCCAAGTTTTGTTTTCATGGGCTCCCAAAAGAAATCCATTAGTTCATCTGTTAAAAAGTCGCTATTATAAAGTCCTCTTTTAACAACCAACCTAAAAGCTCCAAAATCTAAAGCAGCCATTGCAAGTTGCCTTACAATTGGTGTTCGCATTGCAATAATTGGTTGAACTGGCCAAAAATCATATGCAATGCTATTAATTAATGTAACATCTTTTATTAATTCAGGATATGCTACTGATAATATCTGTGCAACACCTCCACCGATATCATGAGCAACAAGATGAGTTTTTTCTAGCTCTAATTTTATAATAACCTTAGCTATAATTTCTGCTTGGCTTTTTATAGAATAATCTAAATCTAAAGGTTTGTCCGAGTTTCCACAACCTAGTAAATCGATAGAAATTACATCATACTCTGAGCTAAGTAAGGGAATTATTTTTCTCCAAATAAAGGAATAAGTAGTAATTCCATGAACCAACAGTACTGGTGATCCAACACCTTCTCTCATATAAGCTATTTCATTACCCTCTATATTACATTTTAATAGTTTATTCATAATATATCCCAACTTATTATGTTATTATCTATATTCTAACAATTAATTAAAAATAACTTTAAACGAAGAACCAACACCTTTTTCACTTTCTACTTCGATTGTTGCATTGTTTAGTTCACAGTACTTTTTCACTAATGCTAAGCCAATTCCATTACCTTCAAATTTCCTTGTGTAACCCATTTCTTCTTGAGAGAATGGTTCAAATAATTTAAGTAGGTATGATTTGTCTATTCCAATTCCTGTGTCTTTTATTTCAACCACCAATTGCTCTAAATCATTACGAAGTATATTAATATTTATTTTCCCTTCTTCAGTATATTTAATTGCATTATCGATTAGTTGAGTAAATATTTGATGAACTGTATATAAATCAGATATTAATTCTGTGTCTACTTTTCTATTTGTTAAACTTATCTTTATATTTTTCTTTTCTGCAAGCTTTCTGTTTTCGGCTAATATTTGAGAAAGCACATCTGAAAAAAGATCGAACTTAGATGGTGATATTTCGTATGTGCCGGCTTGAATTTCAGAAAGGTTAAGAAGTAAATCGACAGTTCTTATAATACGTCCACCAGCTCTTTCAATAATATCAAAACTCATCAATTGGTCATCGTCTGCTTTCTCTTCAAAATCATATCTTAAAAGGGAGGACATGCTTACCAATGCATTAATTGGCGTGCGAATTTCGTGAGACATTTGTGCAAGAAAAATAGATTTCATCTTATCTGCATTTTCTGCTTTTTCTTTAGCTTCTAATAACTCTGCTGTTCTTTCAATAACTCGGTTTTCTAACTCAACATTGTCTATAGAAATTTTGTCTTTTTCTAGTTCTAGCAAATTATATATAAAGAATTCGCTACGTCTGTAAAATTCAATAGAGTATCCAGCAATCATGCTGAAAAGAAGAGTGGAGATAAAGAAATAATTATTACTTATAAATAATTCCCATGGCAAGCCAGTATAAATTGAGACTATTTCATAGGATAAAACCAATAGCCAAGTGGTGAGTAATGCCAAGCTATATTTAAGGCCAATAAAAGTAAAAGCAAAAATAAAAACAAGAATTAACCCAGCATAGTATGAAGAATTTATTTCCGTACCACCAATTGCAATCATTGCAACAATTCCACCACCTGCCACTAATATAGATGTCGACATTAGTGCTTGAGAATAATTATCAAAATCTTTTCTAGCTGTTAGGTATAGAGTTAGAGCTATGAATGGAACTACAATTCCAAGTCGAATAAAAATAAATATATTTGCTTTTTCTGGAATTAAGATAATGTCTAGGACTGAAAATATAGCATAGAAAAAGATGGCGATTATATGAGAGAATTGTGATTGCCTTCGGAAGGTAGTTCTAAAAAAATCAAAATAGCCACTCTCTAAATGTGAATCTTTACCAATAAATTTTAATGTAAAAGGATTTAAATGGGGGGTGGTTTGAACCTTCAAGCTTGAAGATAAAAACAGAGATTCAATAAATTTATGTATACGTCCTTTCATATCAATAATCCGTAATATCTAATTAAGCATTAGTTGTTCACGAATATTTAACTTAATACAATATTGTTAAGTAATCAACCTCCAATTCTTATTTTAGTTTGGTTTTGTTTTTTTAAATAGGTCATTTGTAAATGGATTAATGTAGCCGTGGTTTATGAATTATTTCTTTCCTAATAAAATATTAGGGGAGAAATAAAATTATAGAAATCTTGATTTGAGAATACTATTTTATAAGCAGCATTTTTTTAGTTATATGAACATTTTCGCCTCTTAATGAATAAAAATAAGTTCCTGATGAAAAGCCATTTGAGTTAAAGTTAATTTCATGTAATCCAGATGAAAATTCTCCGTCGATTAGAGTTTTAATCTTTTGACCTAACATGTTGTAAATAGTTAATTTGTAGTTTCCTCCAATTGATAAATGAAATGAGATTACTGTTGTTGGGTTAAAGGGATTTGGATAATTCTGCAGTAACTCAAATCCGTTTACTATTGTATTTCCCTCATGTTCAACATCTGTGACTGGAGTGCCAGTGTTATTGATTCTAACTAGTGCTATATTAAAACCATTTACTCCAACAGTTAGAATTTTTCCATCTTGTTGCATTGTGGAATTATTTGCAGGGAACCATTCGTTTTCTATATTGGCTAGTGCATATCCATTTTCTCCAAACGCGTTGTCTTTACTGCCATCATTGTTGTATCGTATTGCTGTGCCAGCACCTACTCCATTTACAAAGCTATAAATAGTAACAATAAATTGACCATTCTCTTGAACTAGTATATTTTGAGGTAGAGCTTGATTGAGACTATCTATAGTAGAAGTAATTACAACACCATTTGTTCCAAAAGTAGCATCTAGCGTTCCATCTGAATTATATCGGAGGATAGCTAATTTAGGATATGAATCACCAGCTATAAGAATTTTTCCATCATTTTGTATAGCAACATTATAACCTATTATAGGTTTAATTGAACCGTCTGGAAAAGGAACTCGTCCTGTCACTATTCCAGTACCGCCAAAACTTGTATCGAGTGAACCATTTACATTATAGCGGACCAAAAATGATTCTTTTCCATATGGATTAGTATTACTGGTATATCCAAGCGCAATTATTTTTCCGTCATTTTGAATTGTTACATCATAAAATGCATCAATGCCACCATAACCATCCTGACGTATAGTTCCTTCATTACCAAAACTACTATCAAGTTCACCATCGGGAAGATATCTTGCAACAAGACCATCGTGCGTAGATGCATTCCCTCCTAGTTCATTTCCTACTGCAATAATTTTCCCATCACTTTGTATTGCAATGGCTGCTAAATAATCTTGCTGGTCATCAAAGGGTGTAATTACGCGCCCATCAATGCCAAAAGTAGAATCAATAATTCCATCGGAATTTAATCGAGTAAGTGCAAAATCATCACTATCAGTGCCTATTGTATATCCAGCAATAATAATTTTTCCATCATCTAGTATCTCTACACATTCAGCTGTTGCAGTAAATGAAGTTATTCCAATAGAAATAAGTGAAACACCATTGTTTCCAAATGTTGCATCTATTGTACCATCCTGATTATAGCGAGTAGCAACAAAATATTTAGTGTAACTTTCAGGTTTATGAGTTCCAACAACAACTATCTTTCCATCTGGTTGAACCGCAACATCACTTCCTGCTACATTTTTTCCTTCCTCAATTGATGTAAAGACCCAACCATCGGTACCGAATGAGGCATCTATTGTTCCATCTTGCGAATACAGATTTAGTGTAAAGCATAGAAGGTTAATAATTAGTAATGATTTTCGACTTAAGAATATTTTCATAATATTTCCTGTTTGATTAAAAATTTTATTTCAGTATTTTTTTGTTCATTATCTTCCACCGCTGTTGGATTATAAATTGTGTACACAAAAGCTTCTTTTTTCTTGTAAGCTTCTACTGTATATCATCAAAGCCATCGTTGTTAACATCACCCGCCTTAGAAATAGAAGTTCCAAAGAAAGAAGAGCTATTCTCTAAATCCTCTGTAAAAGTTTGCAATAAAGTTGCCTGGCAAAATATTGTAATGCTGCTTAAAAATATAATTGAAGAAAGCATTAAATAGTTAATATTTATTTTCACGTTGTACCCCATTCTGTATTAATGTAATTGTTTCTTTTATAGAAGAGCCTTAATTATTAAGTGACCCCTACTTTAATTTTAATGTCTAAAGATATTGCAGATTGGTTTTTACATCAATTAGGCATATGCCGTATTTGATGTTTTTTTTGGAACTGAATAAATTATTGAATTATATTGGGGTCAGATACTTAAAATGGAAACTCTATAATTCTAAATTAGAGACTAAATAATATTATGTTTTAATCCTTTCTTTACTGCTTTCATTTTGTTGTTTACTTGAAGTTTTTTGTAAATATTCTCGATATGCTTTCTAACTGTTGAAGGTGAAATGAAAAGGTTCTCCGCTATTTCATTGTAATCTAAACCCTGACTCAACTGATCTAGAACTTCTATTTCTCTTTTCGATAAAGAGAAATCCTCTTTATCCTTTTCTGGAATTACACGGCTAGGATTGCGTAATATTTCCAATGATTTAGCTGCAATAGTTGGAGACATTGGGGCTCCGCCATTCATCACCATTTTTATTCCATTTAAAATAGTATCTGGAGTTTCATCTTTTAATAAGTAGCCCATTGCTCCAGCCTGTATTGCATTAAATATGTTCTCTTCGTCGTCAAAGACTGTAAGTATAATTACTTTAAGCTGTGGATGTTTTTCTCGTACTATTTCTGTTGCGGAAATTCCATTCATCTCTGGCATTTCTATATCCATCAAAATAATATCAATATTGTGATTTTCATCTAACTTGCTGATAAAATCTTTTCCGTTTTTACCTCTAAATTTGAACTCAATTTCATCTTCAAAAAGCTCAAGTTTTTCTTTAATGGAAGCAGCTAAAAAATCGTTATCTTCTGCAATTGCAATTCTTATTTTCATGTGTTTATGCTTTCCATCGTCATTACGAGGAATCCCTCTTTTGGACGATGAAGTAATCTGCTACAGATTGCTTCATCCCAAAGAGAGGGATTCGCAATGACAGTTACTTTATAATCATTGTGTGAGTATTATTACTCATGACAGTTTCATATTTATATTCCAACATTTAGAACAAAAATATCACTACTAAGGAAATTATTCAATAAGCCATTTGTCTTATTTAAAGGGCAAAGTTCTAATTAACTCAGCATAATTTAATCAGAATGCGTATTAGTGTATTATCAAAAACATAGAACATGTCATTTCAAAATGACATTAAATCTATATCGCTAAAACTGAGAAGTATAATTTGCTGTCATAAATAGAACTCAGCCTTTTAAAGGAATATTACAAGTAATATTGGTTCCATTCTCGTTACTTAAAAGCGAAAATGATGCACCAGCTTCTTTGCACCTAAATTTCATATTGCTAATCCCATTTCCCATTTGGACAGTCGAAATGTCAAATCCATTTCCATCATCTTTAATAGTTAGTTCAATGCCGGTATCGGTATCAGAAAAGAGAATCTCAATTTTATTTGCTTCTGCATATTTAATTGAATTTTGAATTGCTTCCTGAACAACTCTAAATATATTTAAAGTTTGTGTAGATGAAAATGAAATATCAGAATTTGAATTATTCATTATCTTAATTTCAACATTGGTTAATATCTGTTTTTTAAGTTCAGATAATTTTAATACAAATTGTTTTAAATTACTTTCATCATTTTTCATTGCCCAAATAGTTTGCCTCAATTCGTTTAATGTGGTTCGTCCAAAATCACTCAATTTGTTTAATTTAGTAATATGCTTTTCGTCTTTGCTAGCATAGGTTAAATTATCTATTGAGCTAACCATAAATGTTAAGTGAGATCCTATATTGTCGTGTAGTTCACGCGAAATACGTAATTTCTCATCCGAGATTTTATTTCCAAATTCTACTTTTGCTAGTTTGTTTTTCAACTCTAGCTCGGTTCTAATTTGCTTTCGTTTATACTTTTGAAATCTGTAAATTCCGATAGAAATTATTAAGAGGATTATTGAAATACTAGCAACAAAGATAATTTGATTTCTTTGCTCTTTCAATTTAAACTTGGATTCAGATATTTGCTTATCCTTTTTTTCTGTTTCAAATTTAATTTCAAGTTCAGCAATTTTTTGAGTTGTTTCGCTATTAAGAATACTATCTTGATATATTTTATGACTTCTTAAATTTTTAAATGCAGATTCGTAATCACCTATTTCTTGATAAATATCAGCTAGTATTTTATAATTATACTGAGTTATATGTTTGTTCCCAATTATCTTTGCAAGCTTCAGACTTTCATTAAACTTACTAATTGATAGCTCATATTTCCCAATCATTCTATAAAATTCACCATAAAGCGCGTCATTTTCTGCACGACCGTAATTACTTTTGCCAACAACTCTGTACTTATCTGATTCAGCCATATACTCAAATGCTTTATCCATATCTCCAGATAAAGCATATGATTCTGCAAGATGGTTTAAGCCATACGGAATTCCAATGGAGTCAGACATTTCATATTTTAGCTTTAATGCTTTTTCAAAGAAAAAACGCGAACTATCTATCTCTTCGGCAAACTCTAACACTACACCATAATTATCATAAATACCACGAAGTTCATCGGAATTGTGTTTTTCACCAAGTTTAATTGCAAGGCGCATATAATATTTAGAACGCTCAAGATTTGTTCTTCGCAGATGGTAACCCAAAATTCCATACTCTCGTAGCAATTCTTTTTCATTATTCATTTCTTCAAAAAGATTAATTGCATTTATTTCAGCTTCTCTAAAATTATCATATTCGCTTAGTGCAACATATGCGAGTGCTAGATGGCTATATAGTTTTGCAGTTCCATATTTGTAATTGCTTTTTTTTGATGCTTCAATTCCTTCGTTAAAAAGAGGGATCCAATCTTTCGGTTCGTTATATACTACATTGTAGGGTAGGGCAATGAGGGAATCAATTTTTGCTCTATCATCTTCAGTAGCAAAAGTTACGTTCAAAAGTATTATAAATAGTGTTATTATGAATTTTAGTATTGCTTTAGACATCTGCTCTTTTTGATAATTTACGAACGTAAAATAACAATAGTTCTTTTAAAAGGACAATGCATCTTGGAAATAAATAGGTAAGAAAAAACCCTCATCTATTAGGAGGAGGGTTTTAGAATAGTGATTGTAATTTAGTAGTTATTGAATGTTGAATGGGTCACTAATAACTTCTTCAAGTTGGAAGCCATTGGAATCATAACCACTCATTCGTATTTTAGCAACGGAAGTTGCTGAACCAACAACTGTCCATGTATAACTACTCTCTTCATCCCAAGGTGTATCAGTATAGTTTGCATCAATATCAGCCCAATTTGTTCCATTATCATAAGATACTTCAATACTAACATAAACAATGTCTCGATGTGTAAACCAAGTAATATCTTGGTCTGAACCAATAGTCCATGTTACATCTTGCTCAGGAGTAAGCAATGTAATAAATGGATCATCACCATCACCAGTTTTTATTAACTTAAATGGTGCGTCGCTAATATCACTAACTGTAGGATCATTAGAATCCTCAATTTTTATTCTTCCAAGTGAAGTTGAGATTTCTGGTGCATTCCATTCGTAAGCTCCGTAAGATGGATATCCTAAAATAACTGCTTCCCAAGTATTTCCATTATTTAACGAATAGTAAATATCGACATTAGAAATATTTGGAGAAGTTGTCCAATCAATTCTTTGTCCTTTAAGGTATTCCCATTCTTCACCACCGTTTGGTGAATCAACTCTTACAAAAGATGATTGTAAAATTGAGAAGGAACTTGTGAAAGCGTAACTTGTTTCAGCACTAGCATCGGTTATCTTTACAATTGCATTGTGTGATGTTGAAATAGTATTTGGGATTGTCCAATTGTAATAGCCATCGCTAAATTTATTAGAAACAATAGCTATCCAACTTGCACCACCATCAACTGAGTATTCAATATTTACATTTGCAACTTCAAATGATGTCCATTGAATTTCATAAGTCTCTCCAGTAGTCCATTGTACACCACCAACAGGTGCAAGTATTATTATTGCCGATTCAATAACCTCAAAGTTTCCAGTACTTCTGTTACTCACTCCTTGGTCATTAATATCATAAACCTCAACAAAATATTTATCTGATGGAATTGAGAAGCTTGTGAGAAATTCACCAGTATTAGGAGTACTAGTTGAGATTGTATAAAATGTTGGCTCTGTACCAGATCCAATACCATTTGTAGTTGTGTAGCGTATTCCTACATAGTCAATTCCAGAAGATTCCCAAGTGATATTAACCTCCTCCTGTGTGCTATATATTTTGCCACCCTGAGGAGATGTTACACGGATACTTGGTTTAGGTTTAATAGTAAAGATTCCATCACTCTCATCAACTGGATCGCCATCATCAGAATCTTTTATTCTAATTTTAGATTGCGGAGAATTTAAATCACTTGGTACCGTCCATTGGTAAGCACCAGTGCTTGGTAAACTGCTTACAATTGTTGTCCAACTATTTCCATTATTGTCTGTATATTCAAGGTCAACATTTGTGATTGCAGATGCTTCCCAAGTAATATTTTGGAGTGTGCCTGCTTCCCATTCCTCACCACCATTAGGGAAAAGAATTTTTATTGTTTCATTCACAAGATTTGTAATTGTAAATGTACTAGCTGAAACAGAAGTGACATCATTTCTACTAACATCACTAATTCTAATTGCACATAGCTCTGAATATATATCTGGAACTGAAGCCCATGTGTGATTACCATCGCTTGGTGTACTGGCAACAACAATTTCCCACTCAGCACCATTGTTTTTTGAAAACTCAATCATAATGTCTTTTACATTTGTAGATGTCCAACTAATAGATGTAGAAGTATTTGCTTGAAGATTTTCACCACCATTTGGTGAAATTATACTAATACTCGCTTCATTTGCAGAACCTAATGTGAAGTATGAATCACTCTCATCAACATAAGTTGGATCACTTGAGTCTTCTATTTTTATTCTTGCTAAAGCTGATGCAACATCTGGTGGGTTCCAAGAATAAGCACCAGTAGAATGTAGATTCGACACAATAGTATTCCATGTTGTAGCATTATCAATTGTGTACAGAATATTTACATTATTTATGCCCGATGTTACCCAAGTGATTGTATTTTCTAATTGTGTATCCCAAACTTCTCCACCATTTGGAGAAACAATTCGTAATAATTTATCTTTTGGATGAATTGAAAAGGATGCATCAGATAGATCAAAAATTGTACTATCAGTTGCTTGTTGAATTCTAATTTTACATAAGTCAGATCTGTTCTCAATATCTGGAACAACCCAATTGTGTAGTCCATTACTTGGTACATCTGTTATAATGTCATTCCAAGTAGTTCCATTATTTAATGAATAATCAATTGAAATTCTTTCAACATTTTCCGAAGTCCATGTTATCTCGTATGGTTCACCAATTATCCAATTTTCACCACCATTTGGAGTTGTTAATTGTAGTGTAAAGGATGGTTGTCCTTTAACAGTAAATAGACCACTAAAATCAACTGGTTCATTAAATTCAGCATCACTAATTCTCAATCTATATTCGGTAGAAGGAATTGTAAAGCGAGTTTCATAAAAACCAGCAGCACCGGGAGTATTAGTTACTAAATCAAACCAAGCATCATCAAACCATTCGGCTTCTGGATCATAAATAGCATTTGTAGTTGTAAATTCAATTTTGATTTTTTCAATATTTTTTGCTTCCCATTCTATTCTATTTAAATCACCAGCAATCCAATTATCACCACTTTCTGGACTAATTAGCTTGATAGTACCAGCTTGTTTAATTCTGAATGTTGCATTACTTTCATCAACTGGGTCTCCATCTACTGCATCACTAACTCTAATTTTAGCTTGTGTTGAATTCACATTTGGAACATGCCAATCGTAAGAGCCAGAGCTTGGTAAATTGTCTTCAACCAATGACCAATCTAAACCATTGTTATCAGTAAATTCAATTTTAACATGAGTAACTGCAGAACTATGCCATGTAATATTTTTAGCAGTATTAGCTTCCCAGAATTCATTTCCATTTGGCGATGTAACCTCAAGGCTTTGTACAATCTGATTAGAGATAGCTAGATTATTTTCAGAAATATCAGAAGGGGCTCCATCATCTGCATCACTAATTTTAACGCGAACTTGGCTTGAATTAACATCAGGAATATTTTCCCAAGTATAAGTGCCAGTACTTTCAATGTTATTAGCAATTAGTTTCCACTCGGCTCCACCATTAATTGTATATTCAATTTTAATTTGAGCAATATTTTCTGATGTCCAAGTAATGTTAATACTGGAACCAGACTGAAGAGTTTCACCTCCATTTGGTGAAGTCAAATTAATGCTTGGTTCTGGAGTGATTGAGAATAAGTCATTGCTCATATCAGAAGGTGATCCATCAACGGCATCAGATATTTTGATGCGACAGTTACTTGCTGCTCCATTAGGGAGTTGTTCCCAAGTATAAAACCCATCACTTGATGTTGATTCTACAATGGAGGTCCAAGAAACACCATTATCAATTGTATATTCAATTTTTACAAAAGATACATCTTTAGAATTCCATGTAATGTCTTGAGATGTTCCTGCTGCCCAGCCTTCACCACCATTTGGTGAAATAACTACGATCTCTTGTGGTAATGTTGCAAATATTGAAAACACACCATCATTGAAATCAAAAGGAACTCCATCAACAGCATCACTAACACGGATTAAACAGTTCGCAGAGTTTTCGTTTGGAAGTGATTGCCAGAAATAGATTCCATTATTTGGAGTACTTTCAATAATTGTATTCCAACTTGCTGCTCCATTTACACTATATTCAATTTTCACACTTTCAACGATTTCGATAGAATTGGGAGATGAATTTACCTCTACTCCAGATGATTTAGTTTTTAATAATTTACTTTTAATGTTTTTACTAGTTAGCTCACCATTAGAAGGAGAGGGTAAAGCACTACCAGGTGAAATATCCAAAAGAGTATTCCACTTTATGTATTGACTTGAGCCTGCTAACCATTCTTCTGAACCATTTGGCATTGTTACAGTTAGTATATCTGAAGGTTCGATAGTAAAAAGACCATCACTTTCATCTATTGGAAATCCTTCATCTGCATCTATAATTCTAATCTTTGCATTTGTAGTTGGGGTGTTTGGGAGGGGATTCCAATTATAAAAGCCAGTACTCTGCGCATTTGTGGTAATTGTATTCCAATTTAGCCCATTATCTAAAGTATATTCTATGATAACAGAATCAATACCAGAACTACTCCATTTAATTGCTTGAACACTATTGCCTTGCCAGTGTTCGCTACCATTTGGTTCAATAACAGTTACCGTTTTTGTTGTTCCGCGTACAATACTAAAAAATCCTTCACTGATTGAACTTAATGTGCTATCTGCAGTTGTTATTTTTATGCGTCCTTGCGTGGTTTGAGTATTAGGAATTGGAGACCAAATATAACTCTCAGAATTTTCAACATCTGTTGCAATTAAGGTCCAGTTTTCCCCATTGTCAAGAGTATATTCAACTATTAAATTTTGAGTTGTATTGCTAGTCCATTTAATATTATATACAGAAGAAGTATAGAGTGTATCACCACTTGTTGGGTTTGTAACTGTTAAAGTTATTGTTCCAGGATCAACTGGGTTAGAGCTCTCGTCATCCTGTAGCTTACAAGAATATATAACAACAACTAACGAAAGAATTGCTATTAGGACAATAAATTTTTTCACGATTACCTCAAATTAATATTTAATTTTTATTGTAAAATAATTTTATATTTAATCGAATTTACATTTTTAATTTTAATATGCCCGGTATTTAACATTTTCAAAATAAACAAGTTAAATCCTTTTATATTTTATAGTTAATCAGAAACGTGTAAGTAGTTTCTACTTTACATCTATTTATCTGTTTTTTATTAAATAAGTTACAGAATTGTAAAATGTTATTCAACATGATTTAAGAACTAAGACATTTAAAACTTTTTAATATATAAAACTCGAAATTTACTTATGGTATTTTATCAAAAATTATGCCTTAAGCAATGTTTTAGAATTCTTGTAAGAATTAGAAGGGAATTGATGTTTTAAGGTAAATGTTACAGATTAAATTTGTTTTTTACCGAAAAGGAAGATTTACCCCTTCAATTACTGAAGGGGTGAAATTGAATTATTTTGTCTCTTTTAAAAGTTCATCAACTGCACGCTTTAGCTGTGCATCATTTCCTGTAACTTTTGCATCTGGAGAATTGTGAACAATAATATCTGGAACTGCTGGAACAAAATCCATATTTGAATCATCTGCTTTTACATACCATCCTCGGAATGGCATTCTAACAGTTGATCCATCAATTAGAGTTCTAGAGCCTGTTGAGATAACTGCTCCAAATGTTGGAATTCCAACAAGTGTTCCAATTCCAAGATTTTTATAAGCATGCGAAAAAATTTCAGCATTGGAATAACTATTTTGATTACAAATTGCGATTGAAGGTTTAGTCCAAGCAGCATACGGAAGACGTTCACCTGTTGGATAATAACCACGGAATTTAGATTTCTCTTTATCCAAATCTTTTGCTGCACCACGAGGAATTGTGTATGCATGTTGTTTGTAATTTAATACTGTCATCAAAAAGTCTGTAGTCCAACCACCACCATTGAAACGTACATCAATTACAATTGCATCTTTACCAGTTGCAACGGCAGTAAACTCGCGCTCAAAACGCTCAAAGCTATCCCAGCCCATTGCTTCAATGTGTAAATATCCTAATTTTCCGTCTGACCATTTATCAACAAGTTTTCTATTATTCTCAACCCATTCGTTATAAAGTTGATTTCTTAAACTCGAAGTTGGTCTAATAATTATTTCAAGTTCGTCGCCATTTCTTTCAAGATTTAGTAACACTTTTTCTTTTGCTGTATTGGCAAGTAACGAATAGAAGTTAGTTTCATCATTAAGTTCACTTCCATTAACATGAGTAATAATATCTCCAACAAGTAATTTGCTTTGTTCTCTATCTGCTGGCGAATCAACAAGTACGTGTGTAATTTCAACACCGCCATCATTATTAACTAATTCAACTCCGATCAATCCTGTTTTCTCTGTATGAAGTTTAGCACGGTCATTTGCGTATTTCATTCCCATATGACTTGCGTTAAGTTCACCAAGCATTATGTTGTACATGTCTTGGAAATCCTTTTGAGTAGAGGCTTTCATGCACATCGGTTTGTATTTCTCTCTTAATTCATCCCAGTCATTTCCATGATAATTTGGGTCATAAAATCCGTCACGTAATGCTCTCCAGCTCTCTTCAAAGATTTGCTCTTTCTCTTCTGCAAAGTTGACTTTCATTTTTGCTTTGAATGGCAATGGTTCATCTTTTGAACTTTTTATATTAAAGCGAGCAAGTTTTCCTTTTTTCAAAAAGTATATATACTTAAACTCTGAATCCATAGAGAGAGCACTATAACCTTTCCCACCCTTTGATAGCATCTTAATTTTGGTCTTATCATATTTAATGCTAAATAGATCAGAGCCTTTTGCCGTAAGTGTTTTTGCAGTGAAGTAGATAGTTTCACCATCTTTAGAGAAAAGGAGATTTGATTCATTTCCAGGAAGAGAGGTAACTCTAACTAATCTGTCATGAATATCTTCAACATCAATTTTAATTGGTTTAGTCTTTACAGAATCTTTTCCTTTCTTATCTTTATCCTTTTCCTTCTTTTTAGAATCCTTCTTTGGTTCATCTACATTTGCCCAATCCTCTTTAGTTTTATTCCAATCCGCTTTGTTCAACCAAACGTACCAAACGTCTAAGTCGGTGTTACCACGCATTGAAACGAAGCCAAGTTTTGAGCCATCCTTACTCCAGACTGGAGAATAATCACCACGGGGGTGCATGCTAACATTAACTGGTG
>CBDUTO010000092.1:0-18301 GCA_965370315.1 uncultured Melioribacteraceae bacterium | reverse complement strand
TTATTTATGAATCTTTTTGAATATATAGAGTCAACCTATTGCAGGACGCTGCAAACAATAATTTAAAATGCTATTTAGAAACAACCCTTGACATAGGGCTGACACTAGCGGTCTTTATATTTGCATAACAATCATTCAAAAAAAGGAAAAAATTATGAAAGTAAAAAGACTAGTTATTACAACTTTATTAGGTTTGCTATTCGGGTTTGTATGCTACGCTCTTGCATCAAGCGGAACGTATGAGATTTCAAATATGTTGGCGGTGAGCATTATTCTTGGCAGAACTCTTATTGGTGTTGCGATAGGAATTAGCCGATTCCACCTAAAACATTGGGCTTTGCACGGATTAATTATGGGATTATTATTTAGTTTGCCTGCTGGATTTGGAGCAATATCGGGCACAGAAAATCCAGAATTTACACATACTGCAATGTTTGTTTCTACAATTGTGGCTGGAATGGTTTACGGATTTCTGATTGAGTTTATTACTTCTATATTGTTAAAGGCAAAGCAACGAGATTAGATGTAAAGGTTTTATGTTTATTTTATAGTATAAATAGTTAAATTTATTTGCCAACATTTTCATTCTGCAATAGTGGATTGGTTTAATTCGTGAATTAGCGGCTATCTCTAAGGAAATTTTTATGGATGTATTAAAAATTAAAAAACTAACCGAAGCAAACATTGAGGATGAGCATATCTGCTGTGCTTTTTCCGATAAAAAATGCAAAGATGGATATGAAGCAAAAAAGATATGGCTTAAGAAGCAATTTAAAGATGGATATGTTTTTAAAAAATTGGATGTTAGAGGGAAAGTATTTATTGAATATGTTCCAGCAGAGAAAGGTTGGTTACCTATCGATGCACCAAACTATATGCTAATTAATTGCTTCTGGGTTTCGGGCAAATTTAAAGGAAACGGACACGGCAAAGAACTTTTACAAGAGTGTGAAAATGATGCAAAAAACATGAATGGAATTGTTGCAGTAGTTGGCGAAAAGAAGCAGCCATTTATGTCGGATAAAAAGTTTTTTCAAAAACAAGGATTTGAACTTTGCGATACAGCTAAACCTTACTTTGAGCTATGGTATAAACCATTTAAGAAAAATGCACCAATTCCAAAATTTAAGAAAGTTGCCAAAAAGGCTGAGTGCAATGTAAAAAAAGGATTGAGTGTTTACTACACAAATGCTTGTCCTTTTACAGAATATTACGTTAACACTGAACTAGAGAAAGTTGCAAAGGATAAAGGACTAAAAATTAAAATCATAAAATTGGAAACAAAGGAAGAAGCTCAGAACCATTTTGTTCCACATTCAATTTATTCTGTTTTCTATAATGGAAAATTTGTAACACAACACATTCTAAATGAAAAATATTTTGATAAATTTATTTCTACCTAGAAAAACAGCCCGCGGATTGAACGGATTAAACAGATAAGAACGGATTTGAAATTTGCACAGAAGGAGTAATATGAATTATCAGGAAATAAATAGAAACTTATGGAATAACAAAACGGATATTCACATAGATTCTGAGTTCTATGATAACAAGACTTTTATTGATGGAAGAAATTCTCTTAACTCTATAGAACTTGAATTGCTCGGAAATATTAAAGGTAAATCTGTTCTTCATCTTCAATGTCACTTTGGACAAGATACAATTTCGTTAAACAGACTTGGGGCAAATGTGACTGGAGTTGATTTATCAGACAAGGCAATTGAGAGAGCAAAGGAAATTGCAACTAAAACAAACTCGGATGCTAAATTTATTTGCTGTGATATTTACGACCTTCCCAAATATTTGGATGAAAAATTTGATATAGTCTTTACAAGTTACGGCACAATAGGTTGGCTCCCAGATCTAGATAAATGGGCAAAAATTATATCTAAATTTTTAAAACCAAATGGCAAATTTATTTTCGTTGAGTTTCATCCAGTAGTTTGGATGTTTGATGATAACTTCACAAAAGTTGAATACAATTATTTTAAGGATGAGCCAATTATAGAGACAGAAGTAGGAACATATGCAGATTTAAACGCACCACTTGTTCAAGAATCTGTTTCTTGGAACCATAGTATTAGTGAAGTGCTAAATAGTTTAATACAAAACGGACTTGAAATATATTCAATGAATGAATATGATTACTCACCATATAATTGTTTTAACGAAACAGTTGAATGTGAACCACAAAAATTTAGAATAAAACATTTGGATAATAAAATTCCAATGTTATATTCAGTTGTTGCAAAGAAAAAAAAACGAAATAAATAAAGGCGATGAAATGAAAAAAGTAGCAGTATTAGGAGCTGGTTATGTAGTTAAACCAATGATAGATTATTTTATAGATATTTGCAAATACGAAGTGATAGTTGCAACTCGTACAGTTTCAAAAGCTGAGAAAGTAATTGATGGAAGAGCACTCGGCACAGCCATTAGTTGGACAGTTGACCAAGTTGATGCGTTAGAAAAAATTATTATGGATGTTGAGCTTGTTGTTGTAATGACACCACGCTCTACCCACACAGTTGTTGCTGAATTATGTCTTAAGCATAAAACAACAATGATAACAACTGATTTTAAGCATCCAGGAATTGCTTGTTTTGATGAAGAGGCAATAAAACAAGATACACTTATACTTACAGAGCTTGGCGAAGACCCTGGTCTTGATAACATGGGTTTGAAACAAATGATTGATAGCGTTCATGCAGAGGGAGGAAAAATCACAAAAATTGATTCCTACGGAGCGGGTGTTCCTTCGTTTGAACACAATAGAAATCCTTGGGGTTACAAGTTTTCCTGGGATCCAAATGGTCTAATGCGTTCGGCAGTATCTCCTGCAACATATCAAGTAGATGGAAAAGTAATTGAAGTACCTGCAAAATTTGCACATCACAGATTGGTAGATGTTCATGGAATAGGAACGTTCGAAACTTATCCAAGTAATGATAGTACACGCTACTTAAAAGAATTTGGGCTGGATGAAAATATTTCTATTTACAAAGGATTGCTACGGTATATCGGTTATTGCAACACAATGGTGAATCTTCTAAAAATTAAATTGATTGAAAACACTGAGGAAAAGAATTTTGAAAATAGAACATACGGTCAATTTGTTGCGGAACTTATTGGTTGTTTAGCTACAGATGATGTGAAACTTAAATTTGCAGAATCATTAAACATGGATATAAAAGATGATTTTGTCAAAAAATTAGATTGGCTCGGATTATTTGATGATGTGCAAATATCAATAAAGAATGGAACAACGTCCAATATGCTTGTTGATTTGATGTTGAAAAAAATGGCATATGAACCTCACGAAAAAGATATGATAATTGTTCACAACGAAACGATAGTAGAGTTTGCGGATAGAAAAGAGAAACGAATTTCAAGCATGGTAAATGAAGGTATTCCTAATGGAGATTCTGCAATGGCAAGAGCAGTTTCGTTACCACCAGCTATTGCTACAAAGCTAATATTAGAAGGAAAAATTACGAGCAAAGGTGTCTGTATGCCAACCACTAAAGAGATGTACGAACCAATTTTAGCAGAGATGGAAACTTTTGGATTTTCGTTTAAAAAGGAGACGATAGTTTTATAATTGATTAAAGAAATCACTCAGAAAAGTAATCCACTGCAGAGAACTTGATTAACCCTGTGTTTTAACACGGGGACAATAAGAAAAAACCAAAATATCTCAAACTGGTTTTAACCCGTTTGATAATTTTCGGAATGAATTCAGAAAAATTTAAATGATAATTGAAAATAAAATAGAAGAATTTCACAAACAGCTAGTTGCTAATTCAAATAAAAAGAAAAAAGATTGGTGGGAAAGATATTTGCGAAATAGCATCACCTTTCTCGGAGTTGGAATACCAGAAATTAGAGACTTGCTGATAGTGTGGTATAAAGAGAACCAAATTGAAACGTTATCGTTGGAAACCCAACTTAGTATTGTAAAAGAGGTTATAATGCGAACTTTTGCTGAAGATAAGTTGGCAGGCATTCTATTTATTCAACTTTTTCTTTTGAAGGCTGAAAATTATAACTCAATTGTTTTGCTAATTGAAAAACTCTTCGATGAAGAAAAAATATTCGATTGGAATACTTGCGATTGGATGTGCGTTAGGCTACTAACTCCAATCGTTGAAAGTGGTGATGTGGAGTCAGTTAAAATTATTACCTCTTGGAAAGATGCAACGTTTTTATGGAAAGCGAGAGCATCCGCTGTTGCATTTGCACAAGTGAAAGATAAAACGATGCACATGAAAGCAATTGATGAAATAAATAGAACTTTAATTAAACGAGATGAAAGATTTGGAAAAACATCCGTTGGTTGGTTGTTAAGAGAAATTTCAAGAAATGATAAAACCTATGTCAAAAATTTTGTTTCAGACGAGATAAAGCATTTTACAAAAGAAACAATTAATAACTCAATGAAATATTTTGAAAAAGAGGAAAGAAAATTTTATCTGGAAAAGTTAAAACAAGTAATGAATAAATGAAAAGTAGATTTGAAAATATTTGGAAAGAGTTTCACAATCGTGTTTCCCTGTTTGTAGTTGGCCGTATATACGACAAAGAGCTTACAGAAGATTGTGTTCAAGAAATATTTATTAAAATTAATAGTGGGCTGGCGTCATTAAGAGAAGAAAAAAAACTTGAAAGTTGGATTTTTCAAATTGCTAGAAATACTATCGCTGATTTTAATAGAGAAAAAATGAAACACTCTACAGTAGGAATAGATGGTTTTGACAAAGAAATTGAGGAAGAAAACCATATAAATAGTAAGGTAGCAGAATGGATAATTCCATTTATTAAAGAGTTACCAGAAAAGTATTCAAATCCACTTATGCTCTACGAAATTGAAGGTCTTTCACAAAAAGAAATATCAGAAAAAGAAAATATTAGCCTATCTGGTGCAAAGTCAAGAATCCAAAGAGGAAGAGTAAGGCTTAAAGAAGCATTAACCGACTGCTGCAAATTTGAAATTGATAAGGAAGGCAATATTTTAGATTATATTAAAAGAGAAAAATCTTGTAAAAAAAGCTAATTTTTTTTGCGTCTTTTCCACCCTTTCTACGACAACCTAATAAACAATTTAATTATAGGAGTAGTTCAATGGAAAAATTTTCAAAAAATAAAATTAGAGAATCAGTAATGGAAAGTTATAAAAACGTAGCTTTGTCAAATAGCTCATGCGATAGTAATAGTTCAAGTTGTTGTGGTGCTTCAGAAACAGATGTGTTAGCAGATGTTTCTAAAGCAATGGGATATTCTGACTCTGAATATAGTAGCGTACCGGATGGTTCTAATATGGGACTTGGTTGCGGAAATCCACAGGCAATAGCATCGCTTAAAGAAGGTGAGTCTGTATTGGATCTTGGAAGTGGTGGCGGATTTGATTGTTTCCTATCTTCCAAAAGTGTTGGAGATACTGGAAAAGTTATTGGAGTTGATATGACGCCAGAAATGATTTCTAAGGCGAGAATAAATGCTGAAAAAGGTGGATTCAAAAATGTTGATTTCAGACTTGGTGAAATCGAACATCTTCCTTTGGCAGATTCAACAGTAGATGTTATTATTTCAAATTGCGTTATTAATCTTTCGCCAGAAAAAGATAAAGTTTTTAATGAATCTTTTAGAGTTTTGAAACCTGGTGGACGCTTAGCAATATCTGATATTGTCTCTTCTGTTGAAATTCCAGACGAGCTAAAAAAGGATTTATCTCTGTATTCTGCCTGTGTTACGGGAGCCTCTTCCATTAATGAAATAGAGAAACTGCTTATCAGTGCAGGCTTTTCAGATATTAACATTAAGCCCAAAGATACAAGTCGTGAATTCATTAAAGACTGGGCACCAGGAAAAGGAATTGAAAATTATGTTATATCTGCAAATATTGAGGCTGTGAAGAAAGTATAATTCTTTGAATTGCTTCTCCTGATTTATCAGGAGAAGCTTCAAAGGAATACTTTTAGACAATATCGAGGGATTGCCACATAGTCTAAAAAACATTGGACTCCTCACAATGACATTCCATTTTTAAACTAATTGTTATATGCCAAAATTCAAACAAGAACTACTTAATCAACTTTATCTCTTAGAGTGTATCCAAGCAAATTTTTACAATAGTAAAACCTAAATATCAACCAAGTTTAACTATTAACAATAAATATTGCACCAGCAATCATAATTGCGGTTGCAAATGCTTTTTTAAGTAAATTTTGTTCGTTAAATATTTTCCCACCTCCAATTGCTGCAAAGAATACTGACGTTCTCTTAATTGAAAGTACCAATGCAACAGATGCAAGTTTTACTGCTTCAATATGAGCATATCTATATCCAACAGTAAGTATTGAAGTAAGTATTATCCATTTCCAAATGTTTTTATTAATTGAATTAATAAGTTTTATTGGATTCTTTTTAGCAATTAAAACGATAATCAAAAAGTTGAATGCTAAAAATATTTGCTGAAATCCAATAAATGCGTATGTGGGCAAATGGTAATTTTTCAGTAAAACTTTATCAAGTATGGAGGTTATAGTAAATAGCAGTAGTGCAAATATTATATAGTGATGAAATTTAGATTTATAAAACACCTTAAAAGGATGTAATATATCGTACCCAGGTTTGGCTTCCAAGGTATAAGTTCCAACAAGTAATAAAACCATTCCAATAATTTCAAAAGTGTTTAACGATTCATCAATAAAAATAAATGCAAAAAAGGCTACTAAACCTGGAGTTAAAACTAATAGTGGAAGTGAACCACTAATTGCCATATTTTTTATAGCTAACATAACACACAAGAAAGCCAATGCACCAAGTATCGTTTTTAAGTAAAGAATGAATAAACTTATAAGTGAAACTGTAGAAATATCGAGATTAATTAAAAATGGAATTGAAAAAACCATATTTAATAATGCCAGTACAAATGAAAACTGAAGAGCATCCAGAGTGAAAAGATTTTTCTTTTCCAGAATTGTTGCAACTGCTGAAAAAAGAGCCGATGCAAAAGCAATAACTACCCATTCCATATTTTAGTTACCTTTAATTAATGTGAAAGATGTTTTTATTGCGAATTTACGGTTAAGTTCTATTTATTACAGCTAATTTAATAAGATATGGCAGAAATTCCCACAATCTCTTATACTAAAATTATAATTTCATTTAATTTCCTACAATCTTGAAAATACGATTGCGGGAATTTTCGCATTTTTCGAAAAATTATTATTGTTCTAATGCTTGGAATTCAGCCGAATTTACCAACTTAATTTTGCTTTTATGAAAAAATTTCTCCCAGGTTCTAAACGAATTAATCCTCGGTTTGTAGATAAATGATTTCTATAGGCTTTATCTGTAACATTTTCAATTCCGGCAAATAATTCAAGATCTGCTAGCGATAAATTGATTGGCTCTGTATTCAGATAGAAATCAAATGTTACATATCCAGGAGTTGTTTCTTCACCTTGAGCAACTCTATTTTGTTCTGCAAAAAATGATGTTACAATATCAGCATTTATTAAGTCAGTTATTTTTGTTCTTAATCCTAATCTGCCATTAAATGGAGGAATTTCTGGAAGATCGAGATTGTTCCCAGTGTCTTCGCCTCTCACGTATGCAAGTGAAGAATAAGCAACAAAATCATTATAGAAATTATATTCGAGTGAAAGATCAAAACCATATAAACGTGCTTCACCAACATTGCTTTTTATAAATAGACTATCTGAAATTACTTCTTTATCAATTACCAAATTATTAAATGAATTATAGAATACGTTTCCTTTAAAAGCAAAGGTAGGAGTTCCAATACGAATTCCCGCATCTACAAAATATCCTTCCTCTGGATTAAGCTCAGGATTTCCCAAATAAATATTTCCTCCAAGATTAATATATTGGAATCTCTCTTCAAGATTTGGTGATCGAAAAGTACGTGAAAAATTCAAAGTTAAATCTACATTATTTAAGAGAGTATAAATCATTCCTAAATTCGCACTCCAAGAATTATTATAAATATCCGAAGCTTCAAAAGAAGCTTGTGGATCACTTGGTGGATTATCATTTCTTACACCATTAACAATTATATAATTTGGGTTTTTTGCTTCATCACTAGTAATATGTATTTCATCAAACCTTCCGCCAACTTTTAGAATCAATTCGTTTTCTATTAAACGAATTTCATCTTGTGCGTAAATACCAATGCTTTGATATTTCGAATTTGGAATTGGTAGATCACCTATAATTTTATTCGCGCTTTTTATTGTTTTTTCACGATGACCATTGTATTCACGTTGCCACCCATCTATGCCTGCAACAACCAAATGCTTTTTATCGAACAACCAATTTGTTTGTAATTGAATTCCATCCATTGTATGATCGGCACCTGGAGTAATAGTAACATTAGCATTTGGAATTAATTCAACTTCACGCTTAATTGTTTGATGAAAATATTTTACAGATGAATTTACAAGTGCAGATGATATATTACGAATTTGATATTCGGCACTATACATTTCCCTCTCTTCTAGTGGATAAGTAGCAGTAGCTGCTTCAGGAAAAGTCTTTCCGCCTGGTATTCCAACATCTTTTGCTTCAAATTTTTGATAACTTAATTCTAACTCATGATTTTCTAGAGGAATAAACCCAAACAATGCCGAAATATTATTATCATGAAATTGACTGTTTTCCAACTCGCCTTCTGGAGTTTGAGTGTTTTCGGCATTTCTCAGTGTTCCACTCAATTTTGCAAACCAATTACTTGCACTTGCATTAAGTATTAGATTTCCAAGACTACTATTATTAACTGAATTAAATCCACCAAGAACTGAACCATTCAACTTGAATGAATCATTATATATTCCACCTTTGGTTTTTATGCTAATCACACCACCAGTTGCGCCAGTTCCATAAAGCGACGATGCGCCCCCCTTTATCACTTCAACTCTTTCAATATCATTTACATCTACCATCGAAAGACCGGCAGCAAGATTTGTTGATGTTTCTATTCTGTTTCCATCAACCAATGTTACAATGTTATTTCTACTTAAGCCACGTATTGAGACATGTGTTCCCCAAATTCCGTCACGAGCGAGGGCAATTCCCGGCTCATTTTTTAGCGCATCAGAAATTGAAATATTGGAATGTTGTTCCAGTTTTTTTGAGCCGATAACTTCCATTGGTAACGATTCTTCTCTTTCCAGTTTTTGAGATTTAGTGCTGGTTACAATTACATCTCCCGTATAAATTGGAGAATCGAATAAAGCCAATTTTAAATTGGTTGTTTTTCCATTTTGAATAACAAAACTATCCGTTTTAGTATTATAACCAATGTGAGAAACTGTTAAAGTATAATTTCCTACTGGAATATTGGTAAATGCAAAATTTCCAGAGAGATTTGTAGTTGTGTTCAAATAGATTTCATTAATTGAAATATTTGCTCCGACAAGAACTTGATTAGTTTTTTCATTCAATACCGAACCATTTAGCATTCCAGATTGAGCAAAAAGAGTGTTAGCAAAAACAAGTAGTATAATAATTAGTAATCTCAAAATTTACTCCTAAAATTTTAGTGAGGTTGATTTCACTTTAACTGAATTAATTTGTCCCAGCTTTCCACTTAGTGCGCCAAGCTCATCGTTAGTTAAAGTAACTATTAAAAATATTACAGAAGTGTTTTTATCTGGCACTGGATATCCGACACGTAAACTAATGTTGTCGGCATATTGATGCAGAAGTTCACCCACTTTTGTGAACACAGTTGCCCTATCATAAATTGTAATAGTGATTGTGTGATACATTTTTTCCATAAAAAATCCCCATCTTTTAAAGGAATGGGGATAATTGGATATTACAATCCTGAGTAAATCACCCATCCCTTAATGTTAGAAATTATTCCTTCATCATAGGATGATAATTGATTAAATATTTTTAATGCTCCCTTCCATAACAAATTTTAATTGCGGCAGAACGGAGTAAAGTTTTTTATAAACATAAAAGAACTAAATTTCACTACGAAAATTATACTACATAATAATCAATTGCAATTAAAATCGAATCAAATCATCTTATTATAATTAGATGTCTCTATTAAGCATTAAATATTGATGTTATTACTTTATAAAAAAGAATTGTTTTGTTACTTCGAACCTTTTTTCTAAGTTAACACACACAAATTGATAATATTTGCAAGAGCAATACTTTGCAAATAAATTTGCTCTTTTATCACGCAACCTCAATTCTGGTTTGAAAGTCACCTTGTCTTATCCATTATTCTCAAGAACAGTAAATCTGACCTCTTATTTAGGTTGTTTAAATAATTACTAAATAGAACTAATTTTATAATAAATATAAGTAGGTAGAAACATGCAATTATCGGGGTTAAAATATGGTGCAAAATTACTCGACTTAGTTGAGTTTCCGTATGCCGAAGTAATAACGGGTGGAGCAACCAAAGAAGAAATTCAGCACATGCTCGACAAATACGGCAAATTAGTTGTTAAACCCTTTTTTTACGGAGGTGTTGGTAAAAAAGGTAAAGCTGGTTTAGTTAAAATTGTAGATAATTTATATGATGCTCTTGAAGCAAAGAAGGAATTATATTTTGCTAAACACGTACATGGCAATACAGTAACACAAGCAAACGGCGTTACAATGGAAGCCTATATTGAGGCGGAATTGGAAGTCTATTTTAGTATTACAGCTTCAACGGTACACAGAAAGCCAATATTTACAATTACCCCTCATGGTGGAGTTGATATTGAAACTCTTTCTTCAGACAAGAAAAAAATTGTAGAGATTGACCCTTTTATTGGACTAAAATCGTTTGATATTACAAATACGTTAACCGATACTGGCTGCCCTCAAAAATTTATTTCCTCATTGGTACAATTTATCCCAAAGCTTTGGGATTTATATGAAAACTATGGACTAACAACTATTGAAATAAATCCAATTCGTGTAATGAAAAAAGGTAATCGTTATATTCCTGTAGCATGCGATTTAAAAGCATCTTTCGATCAGGATAATCCAGCTTGGAAACGTATTGGTTTACCACAAGGAATATTTGAAACTGATGTTTCACCATTTGAGAGTGAAATAAATAAACTCAGAACATATCAAGGCCAAAGTGATGTATTGGAGTTAAATCCTAAAGGAACTATAATTCCATTTATGTTTGGTGGTGGTGCAAACTCAGCTGCAACAGAAACTTTAGAATCAGCTGCAATTTTTTCATCCGATTTTGGTGGTAATCCGCCATATGAAAAAATGTACAAAATAGGAAAAATAGTTTTTGATCACTGGTTAGATACCGCAAATGTTCTTTTATTAATTGGTGGAAAAGCCAACAATACAGATATATATGTTACTTTTAAAGGCGTTTTTGATGCACTAAGAGACCATATGGAGGAACATGGAAGAAAGCCTATTTATGTTGTTATTGGTCGCGGTGGACCAAATTTGGTAAAGGGAATGTTTTACGCAAAAGATATTCTCGACACACTTAAAATACCATATAAAGTTTTTGGTTTCGATACTTCAATGATTCGGACTATTGAATATTCCAAAAAGATTGACAAATGGTGGGGTAAAAGTGGAAAGAAAGAATATCTTAAACAAATTGCTAAAAGTAAATAATAGTGTAAAATTAAGGATTTGAAAATAAAATGAGACAATTAAAAACAAAACCGTTTCCTTATTATGTGGGCGTATATTCTTTAGAAGAATTAGTCACTAATGATAGTAAGGTCTGTGTAATTAATATTTTAGGAACTGAAAGTCGCAAAGTTACACCTGTATCTCACGAGTATAGTGGTGGAAATGTTGTTGCCGGAGTTCAATATGGAAGAAGTGGAGTTCTTGAAACAAAAATAGGTGATATTCCTTACTATCAAAGTGTAAGGGATGTTATGGAAAATGGACATAAGTTTGATATGGGAGTTGTTTACCTACCTCCATCTGCAGTTAGTCAGGCAGTTTCTGAACTTGTTAGCTATAATCATGATTTAAAAAGAATAGTAATTGTTACTGAAAAAATGTCTGCACGTGATGCCAGAAACATTAGATTTATCTGCCAAGAAGCAGGTGTAGATATTGTTGGTGCAAATTCACTTGGGGTTGCAAATGTTTGGGATAATGTTAGAGTAGGTGGAGCTTTAGGAGGCGATAATCCTGGAGAAACACTAAAGAAAGGCTCTGTTGCTATTCATTCCAATTCTGGTAATTTTACTACAACTATGGCAGAGTATCTACGCACTGCAGGATTTGGAATATCAACAGCTGTGAGTTCTGGGAAGGATGTATATATTCATTTTGCTCTTCCAGAATTTTTATATGCGGCACAAAATGATCCGAGAACAAAGGCTATTGCGTTGTACGTTGAACCTGGTGGTTATTATGAAAAAATGGCTCTTGATTGGATTAAAGAGAGAAAATTTGGATTTAACAAACCAATTGTTGTTTGCGTTACTGGTAGATGGAAGAAAAATATCTCAAGACCATGTGGGCATGCAGGAGCTTTAGCCGGTGGAGGAGATGATGCTGAATCTAAAGAAAAATGGTTTGATGATTATTTTGGAACTAAATGCTTTAATCCAGAAAAACCAAAAGTAGGAAAACGTGGAATTAGGGTTGCAAATATTCAACACTTTCCTGAAGCTATGAAAGCAGTTTTTGAAAAAATTGATGAAGAGCAAGATTTTGCGTCTGATGGGGATCTTTCATTAAAACCATGGCTTTCAGATAACTTCATGAAATTGCCAGCTGAATTGGATATTCCAGTTGTAAAAGCAATGCATCCATATGACCAGCAAATAGCTGAAATTAATAAGCATGTTGGTGCTCAATATTTACGACAAAATATGCGCAATAAATCTGGTGCTTCTAAAATGAATCCAGAGAATCAAGTTGCTGAATTACACAATACACCAATTTTGGAATTAGCAAAAAACTCTGTTGAAGAGAATATCTATTTTTCATTAGCTAAAGTAATGCCTGAGAAGGAAGACATTCCATCTTTAAATTTGTTGCTTAATATATTTTTAAAGATGAATCCGAAAACTCTAATTAATATAAATAGTGCTAAAGCTAATGGAGCAACTCCAAACGCATATATTAGCTCGCAAGTTGCTTTAATTGGCGACAAACCACTTTTAGCAAATTCTAGAAAACATGCAAAATTTATTATCGATTTAATTCGTGAATTTGGAATTGTTGATAGCGACGAGAGGATTCCAGTAGAAGTTGACGAATATGTAAAAAAGAATCTACTAACAAAAAAAGAGCAACGAAGTAGTGATGTCGCTGATATGCTACTTAAAGAGGTAAAAAAGAGTAAGAAAAACTGTATCTCATTAAAAGTTTGTCAACACATTCTTGAGATAGCTGAAGAGAACAAGCTTTATATTAAAGATTCGCACGAATTTCTTTTGGCAACCATTAGCGTTTGTGTTTTCTGGAAACCAATGTTAGAAAAACGAATTAGCAAATCGTTAGTAGAAGATTCAATTTCGTATCTCTATGTAATATCAAGAATATTTGCTTATTCAGTAATTGATGAAAAGAACAATAGCTTCTGGAAAAAACTTACAGATAAAAAGATTTCAAACATCAACAATAGTTTTACAGATAATGCATTTAAAATTTTGTTCAATAGAGTGCCAACTGAATCTGATTTGTTTGAATTTAAAACTTTAGTGGGACTAACGTTAACAAACGGTCCTGGAACTATTTCGGCGAAAGGAGCAAAAGAAACAGTAAGTGCTCGCAATAATATATCCATGGGTTTTGTTGGGTTTATGGCAAACACAGGTTTGGCTCATGGTGGAAATGGTTTTGAAGCAATTGAATATTTGCTACAGAGATTTGAAGACATAAAAATTTGTGATCCGGGAGAAAACAGCTCAAAAATCAATTTGGATGAATTAGCAACTAAAGCAGCAAAAGAATATGCTGGATTTAAGAAACACGCGAAAGAATTTGGCGAATTGAATTATAAACGTATTCCGTGCATTAATCATCCAGTATTTAAAGGAAATGATGTAAACTTTGATCCTCGTGAACAATTTGTCAGTAGCGAATTAGAAAAGCGAAATGTTTATAATATCTTTTTGGATTTCTATCATAAACTAGTTAAAGAACTATTTAATGAAGGAGCAACAAATAATATCTTCTGTGTTAATGTTGATGCGGTACTTGCAGTTCTTACATTAAAATTAGTTTGGAAAGATTTTCAATCAGACAAAATTAGCAAACAACAAATTCAAGATTTAGTCTTTACCCTATTTCTTTACGGACGCTCAATTGGGGTTGCAGCAGAAATTGCAGATCACAGAGATCGTGGTTTAGATATGGATTGCCGAACACCACAAAGCGAGTTATCATACGTTTTGTAATTAGTACAAACGGTCAATATCCCGAATAATTGTTTTCGGGATATTGATATATTTTTCATTTCCTTAAAATCTATTACTCTCTCCATTTACTCAATATCAATTAAAGTTGTATTTTTTTAATTCTAAAATTTTTAATTTTGGTAAACAATAGATAGGAAATATAATGGCTTTTAAAAATAGGTTTGAAAAAGAATTGCCTGAAGCAATAGAAAAATGGGGTTGGAAATATCATCACATCGGTATTCCGACTGATATTGTAATGCCCAATGAACGATATTTGCCTCAATTTAAGTTTTATGTCTCTGGATTTAGCGAAAGTCCGTTTGGAATTGAGTGGATGAGATTTGACAAGGATTGTAAAATGCATAAATTAATACAAACAGTTCCGCACCTTGCATTTGTTGTTGCTAATTTAGATTTTGAATTAGCAAATAGAAATTTAACTGTATTAACCGAGCCAAACGTACCAATGGATGGTATTAGAGTGGCAATGGTTGAACACAACGGTGCTCCAATTGAGTTGATGGAAATTAAATAAAATCAATTACTCAAATTTAAAGATATCTGTTTTATTCAACATGGGGATATAGACCTTTATAAACACAGACTGTCATTCTGTGATGGTTCTATGCGGAGTCTATCTTTTTAGGGGAGATGCTTGAATGACACGCTATTTTAAGCTAAACTATAATTCCAATATCTATTTATTGCCGCAGTGTTAATATTGAAAGAATTACTTAATCATCTTCTGCAACTTTTCAATTTCGTCACGTAGAAAGGCAGCTTTTTCAAACTCCAAATCTTTTGCTGCTAATTTCATCTCTTCAGTCATTTCTTCTACAAGGTCTTTGCGTTGGTCGTTGCTCATATATTTAATAATTGGTTCTGCAACTTTTGTAAAGGATGCTTCCTCGCCTTTATCTTTGTTTCGCATATCTGCAATTGAAGTAGATTGCATAATTTCTTCGCGACTTTTGTATATAGTTTCAGGAGTTATTCCATGCTCTATATTATACGCTTCTTGAATTTTTCTTCTGCGATTGGTTTCGTCAATTGTTTTCTTCATCGATTTTGTAATTCTATCGGCGTACATAATTACTAATCCATGGGCATTACGTGCAGTTCTACCAGCAGTTTGCATTAGGGAACGTTCACTACGCAAGAAGCCTTCTTTATCCGCATCAATAATTGCAACGAGAGAAACCTCTGGCAAATCCAAACCTTCTCGCAAAAGGTTAACTCCAATAAGAACATCGAAATCACCAATACGTAAATTTCTAATAATTTCGACACGTTCAAGTGAATCTATATCGCTGTGGATATATTTTACACGGACTGCGAGGTTTTCTAAATAGTCGGCTAAATCTTCAGCCATTTTTTTTGTAAGGGTTGTAACAAGTACTCGTTCATTTTTCTCAGCTCGAGCTCTAATTTCGCCAAGTAAATCATCTATCTGAGTTTTTATTGGGCGAATAACAATTTTAGGATCGAGCAATCCTGTTGGACGAATAATCTGTTCAATGTAAAGACCTTCGGTTTTTTCAAACTCATAATCGCCAGGTGTTGCCGAGACATAAACTACTTGATTTGTAAGTGCTTCATATTCGTCAAACTTTAATGGACGGTTATCCATTGCAGAAGGAAGACGGAAACCATATTCTACCAAATTCATTTTTCGTGAACGGTCACCATTATACATTCCACGTATTTGAGAAGCGGTAACATGCGATTCATCAATGATAAGTAAGTAATCCTTGGGGAAGTAATCGAAAAGGCAAGAAGGGCGGGAGCCTTCCGCACGTCCATCCATGTGACGTGAGTAATTTTCAATGCCAGAGCAGTAACCAATTTCACGCATCATTTCTATGTCGTACCGTGTGCGTTGCTCAAGGCGTTGAGCTTCCACATATTTTTCATCATCCCAGAAAGTTTGTAATCGCTCTTTTAATTCTGCTTCAATAGTTTTTATTCCAGCAATGACTTGCTCCTTGGTTGTAACAAAATATTTTGCTGGATAAATTGCAGCAGATTCAACTTCCTTTATAAACTCACCGGTTAGAGCGTTAATAATTGAAACACGTTCAACTTCATCATCCCAAAACTCAACTCTTATTGCTTCTTCGTATTGATATGCAGGAATTATTTCAATAACATCTCCTCTCGCCCGGAAGGTTCCACGTGTAAACTCAACATCGTTGCGAGTGTAGTAAATATCAATGAGCTGTCGCATAAACTTTTTTCTATCAAGCTCGTCCCCTTTGCGAACAAATGTAATTTGCTGTGCATATTGCTCAGGCGCACCAATTCCATAAATACAACTTACACTTGCAATAATTATAACATCTCTTCTTCCCTCAATTAAAGAAGTTGTAGTTTTTAGTCTTAATCTATCAATCTCTTCATTTACAGAAAAATCTTTTTCAATATACAAATCACGTTTTACAACATAAGCTTCTGGTTGGTAGTAATCGTAGTAACTAATAAAAAACTCCACGGCGTTATTGGGGAAGAACGCTTTAAACTCCGAATAGAGTTGTGCAGCAAGGGTTTTGTTGTGTGAGATAATTAAAGTTGGTTTGTTAACATTTGCAATTACGTTACTCATTGTAAATGTTTTTCCACTACCAGTAACACCAAGCAAAACTTGATGTTTCTCTCCATCAAGAACTCCTTTTGTAAGTTCTGCAATAGCTTGCGGTTGATCTCCAGAGGGTTTGTAGCTTGAAACTAATTCAAATTTTTCCATTAGGCAAAATAGTGTGGAGTTAAGAGATATTCAATAATTATTAATTTTAATAATCTAATGTTTATTGAAAAGGGAGGGGTAATATTATTAACCATTTACATTGGCAAATTGGACTATTGCATCAATAGAATGGATAATTGCATTAACATATTAGGTGATTGTATAAAGACATTAGATAATTATACTAATTGAATAGATAAATAGAATAATTGAATAAGTAATAAGATTGGTTGATTGGATAATTACACTAAGACATTAGATAATTACACCAACATATTGGATAATTATGTTAACATAATAGATAATTGCATTAACAAACTAGATGATTTTTAAACAAATTAAAGAGTGGTTTTAGCAGAATGCTCTAATAGATCGTTTTTAAGGCCTTTTACATTGAAAATTACTCTGTTATACCGCCATAATGTATAATAATGCTTCTACATTATCCTATTACTTTAGATAAATGATCTGACACATTAGCAAAATGGGCTATATTTTCTCCTAGATGTGTGATAGTTTAAGGAAAAGTGCCTTTTTGTTTTTTTTTGATATTATCTGCAAATATTTAATCCCGCAATACGGGATAATAAGTAACCGCAGAGCCGTTAAATATTTGTAGAGATGCATTTTATATAAAATTTGGAATCACATAGTGGTTCTATAAACTAATGTTTTTCAAATATTTTCTATATAGATGAGAGACTCTAGAAGAGGTTCTCTATTAAGCCTCGATCACTTTTTGTTTTCGGGGTTTTTTGTTTTGTTGAGTTCTGAAAAACCCTGATGATTTTAGCATTTTGTGACGAAGTACGTACCAAATTGAGGGGTTGGTACTTGAGGGAGTAGGGGTTTCTATACTGTATAGGGGAGAATCGACAATGAACTGCTGATTATTTGGAATTCCAAATTTAGACATTAAACGAGAAAATTATTTTTTATTTCTGAAAATATTTCAAAAATTGAGATTGCAGGTCCTGGTTATTTAAATTTCTATTTAAATTGGCGTAATTTCATATCGATGGTCCATGATACCATTGTTCAAAAAGGGAAGGATTTTGGGATGGTTAATGTTGGGAATAATCAAAAAGTTGTGGTAGAGCACACGAGCGTGAATCCAAATAAGCCCATTCATCTTGGTACTGCACGATGTGCGGTGTTGGGTGATTTA
>CBDUTO010000091.1:0-18497 GCA_965370315.1 uncultured Melioribacteraceae bacterium | reverse complement strand
AAAATACTTAGAATAGTTGTGACACCTGATAAAAACAAAACGGTCAGTGCCTCTCTACTGCTCTCAAAGAACTCAGGCAAAATAAAATCTAAGTACGATATAAAAATTGAATTTAGAAAAATATAAGTAATCCAAAGTATAGACCAAAATATTCCTAGAATTAATCTACTCCGTTTGCTAAAATATGTACTATAAAAGTCTGTATTAAGAACTGGAATAGAGTTTATTAGCAAAACAATTCCTGTTAAACTCAACAAATTTTGCATCCAATAGTTTGTTGGAAATGATTGGACATTTACTAAATAGAATAGAAATAAAATTAATACAAGGGTAATCCAAAAAAGCATAAAAGGAATAATTCTAGAAAATGCAATTTCATTTTTCGATAAGGGAAGCAAAACATTGTTTCTCAAACGCCCACTTTTTCTGTTAAATAGTAGCGTGAAAAAGAAAATTATAATACTGATTCCAACCCAAATTATTCTAAGTCCCGGAAAATCATTTTGTGCTTCAATCCAACGACCATCCATTGTTAAACCAAAGTTAATGAGAATTACCAAAGCTATACTTAGAATATATAGCCATCTATAATATTTAATTTCTGTTTTAATTAACTTCCACATAATAACCTCAACTTAAATAGCTTTTTCTTTTTTGATATGAAAAAATTGTTGTAACCATTACTACAAGACCTACTAGAAAATATTGAATATTAGTGTAAGGAAATTCTAATTTAGCAATTATGAAAGAAATTATGCTTAGAACAATCAATAAACTAAATGCAATAGTTCCAGAAATAAAGCCTGCGTTATGTTTATCTCCTATATCAGAATAGGAAAACCAACTATCCCTAACAAGAATCAAGCTCGCAATTAATATAAATATTCTTAGTATATAACTAATTTCACTTTGTTTACTTTCAAGAATTACTAATTGGATTAGAGCAAAATATATGATAGAAATAGTGAAAGGAATTGTGCTAAATAATAACCGACTTACAGCAATTTTTTTATTTGCTAAAGGTAATAAAGCGAAGAGTTTTACTGTCTTCGTCTTCATTTGTTTAACAAGTATTATATAAAAAAACGCTCCATAGGATAATATGTAAAAAAACGAGAAACTGGTCAATCCAAAAATATTAGACCTAGTATTTTCAGTGTGTTCACTAACTGAATAAGAGAACAGCTCTGCAGAAGAATAGGAGAGTAAAAAAATGCCAAGTACAAAAAGCTCTTTCCAATTATACTTTAACTCTGATTTAACTAATAGCCACATAACAACCTCAACTTAAGTAACTTTTTCTTTTTTGATATGAAAATATTGTAATTAGCATTGTAATTACACATATTAAGAAAAATGCAATTTCAAAAATTATACTAATTGCTGCAGAAGGGTTTTTCTGAAATAAAGGGGAAATAAAATAGGCTGAAAGAAGTATTGGTGTTAAAATAATCACTGTAAACAGCATCTTCTTAGTTCTAATCCACAAATTGGAATCCGAGAACCTATTATCATAAACACTACAAATACCTGTTATAGATATTAAAGCTATTCCTACTTGGGTAAATGGAATTGCGGTATTAATGTTGTAATTCAATAATAATAGATAATGAGAAATAATGTAGTAACCTAGTAAGCCAACTAAGGGAATTATATTAAACCAATAACGAATTATTGCAATATTTTTTTTGCTAAATGGCAACAATGCTAGTAACCTTATTTGATTTTCCTTTATTCTATTTAGCCAAACATATTGAACAGAAAATGATAAAAGAATAAATAGAAAGATTCCAATTCCACTAGCTGATTTTGAATTATCTATTATTAGAATTACTTCAGTTGCTTGAAGAATAAAAAACAGTGCAGAAAAAAGTATAAATGCTGATAGGTTATATTTTAATTCTGCTTTAATTACTAGCCACATAATTTATTTCTCCCTCACAGTAATTTTTTCTTTGGCTAAAAATGTTTTGGTTGATATGTATGATAAAATTGAAACTAAGAAAACTGACAAATAAATGAACGTCTCTACCATTCGAGATTCTTGGAAATAAATAGTTAGAATATATGAATATGCTATTATTATTAGTATTCCAAATAAAAGCAATAGAGTGAGATGAAATTTCTTTTTTCGAGAATTAAACCCTGAACTTATATCAAACAATGAAAATGAGAACAATCTTATTGATATAAATATCCCAACCGTTGCAAATAGTTTTAATAAATTTTCAAAGGCATTTTCTTGAATTAATAATATTGGAATTATTACTATTAACAATACTGCAAAATTTAGTCCAAGCATTTGTAATCTAATAAACGCAATTTTTTTATTTGCAATTGGTAAGTTTGAAAACAGATAAAATCTATTGTCGTTATAAAGCGTAAGAATTATTCCTCCTGCAAAAACATAAAATAACAGAAGTTCAGATTTTATCTCTGATGTATAGAATAGTAAAATATAAATAATTGAATATGGTATTATCTTGATATTAAGATTAGTAAACGTATGTAAATACTCAGCTTTAATAATATTCCACATAAAATTTTCCTTTTTCCTCTGCGAGCTTTGCAAATTCTTTTCTTTGCAAACTTTGCGTGAAAGATTTGCACGCAGAGTTCGCAAAGAAGTCGCAGAGACCGCTATGCTTTATTGTTCTTTAAAATCTGTACTGCAATTTCATCAACACTCATTCTTGTTTCAGTAATGTTTTCTGCTCCAAGATTTTTTAGCTCATCTAATGTTGCTTCAAAATTATTGCTAATTACTTTATAGTTATTCCCTTCAAGTTCAACTAATTCTGTATTGATAAAATCAGTTTTCTCTTTTGATAGTTTGAATGAAATTTTCCTCCAATTTTCTGTTAACTCCTCTTTTGGGGTTATTAGCATAATTTGACCATTATTGATGAAAGCAAGCTCATCTGCAATTCTGCTAATGTCAGAAAGAATGTGGGTTGAATAAAAAATGGCACGTTCACCACTCTCAACTACTTCAAAGAGAATATCCAGTAATTCAGTGCGTACAACTGGATCAAGACCAGATGTTGGTTCATCCAATATTAACAATTTTGGACGGTGTGTTAGTGCTCCAATTAAAGAGAGCTTCACTCTATTTCCAGATGAGAGCTCTTTTGCTTTTTTATTAATTGGAATTTCAAAACGCTTGATTAATTCACCAGCAAATTGTTCATCCCAATTAGGGTAAAACTGCTGAAGAAACTCCAAGTTCTTTTGACCTGACCAATTCTCATAAAAAACATGTTTGTCACCAACGTATCCAATATCAAGTTTCCAATCTGGTTTGTTTGGGTCGTTTTGCTTTCCAAAAATTTCAACTTCGCCAGCATCTGGTTTTACAAGACCTACCATACAATGCATAGTTGTTGTTTTACCAGAACCATTTGGTCCAATGTAGCCCATCACCCTGCCAGGTTCTAATTCCAAATTAATCGGTCCAAGTTGAAACTCTGTAAATGATTTTGTTAATTCAGTAATTTTAAATGCGTTTTTCATCTTGCTCTCACTTATTATTATTTTATATCCATTTTTTCTAACTGCAAAGAACACAAAGGCTTCGCAAAGTTCGCTAAGAATGTTTATTCAAATACTTTTTAAAATACTCGCTACAATTTTTTTAATCTCATCTTTACTCATTCCCTCATTTTTCGCTAGTTCAAGAATTGGTTCAATCTTTTCAGCAAGTCTTTGCTCTGCTAATTCTCTCTTTTTTGTTTCACTAAGCTCAGATACGAAAAATCCTTTACCTCTACGAGAAATAATTAGTCCTTCTTTTTCCAAAATTTCATACCCACGCTGAACAGTAATAACGCTTACTTTTTCAGTTCTTGCTAATCCACGAATAGATGGAAGCATTGCCCCAGCTTGTAAATCTCCAGAAAGGATCATACTTCTAATCTGTCTGTAGATTTGACTTTGCAATGGTTCGTTCGATAAGTCTGTTAAGTTTAGGATCATAAGTTTCTCAAATTCACAACTGTTCTAACTGTACAGATGCAATATATACAGTAGAAATTTATTTGTCAAGAAAAATAATGCTTGACTCTCCCCTTGGGGTAGTGCTTATATTTACAATTGAAAAGAGTAGCTACTTTTAAATAAATAATTAATGAGTGAATTTTATGAAATTTAGTATTGGACAATTCTCAAGTATCACGGAACTTTCTGTTAAAACTTTAAGATTATATCACGAAAAGAAAATTTTAATTCCATCAGAAATTGATGATTTTACAAAGTACAGATATTACAATGAATTAAATTTTGAAACTGCTCGTATTATAAAAATTCTTAGAGAATTTGATTTTACATTAATTGAAATTAAAGCGATACTTGAAGAGTGTGATGAAGAATCGGATTTGCTGGAGCAGCTACAAAATAAGTTCAAGCAGATTCAATCTAAAATTAGCCGCTATGAGTTAACTCTTAATTCACTTGAAAATATAATTAGAGTAGAGAAGGAGAATAAAATGGAAACGGAACAATCATTTCTAATTGAAGAGAAAAATGTAGATTCAGTACTAATTGCAGGCTACAGAATGAAAGGGATGTATCAAGAAATTGGGAAAGGTTTCTCAATTATTAGTAAAAAGTTTGGACGACATCTAAATGGTAAGCCAGTTGGACTTTATTTTGATGGAGAGTACAAGGAAGAAAATGCGGATTTTGAGGCTTGCATTCCTATTCGAAAAGGGAGTAGCACTGATAGTATTTCAGTTCGTAAATTAGATGGTGGAAAATGTATTGCTCTAATTCACAAAGGAGCGTACGAAAATTTATCAGAGACTTACAAAAAAGTTTTTGCATATGTAACGGAGAATAGTATTAAAACTAAATTGCCAACAAGGGAAGTTTACCTAAAGGGACCTGGAATGATATTCAAAGGAAATCCGAAAAACTATATAACAGAAATACAAATATTAATTGAGGATTAAAAAAAAGCAGCCTCAAAATATTGTTGAGGCTGCATAAATTCTACCAAGCATATCCAATACCAAATCTAAGTGTTGGTTAAAAATCATAGGGTAAGTTATTATCAAAAGTTGCTCCACAATAATATTCTATTCCAATTTCTATGGTAATTGCGAATTGATTATTGGGTAACCACTGCAGTAAAACTATTCCATCAAGAGTAATTAGTTCCTTGCTATACACATTATTTTACACTAGAATTGTTCTACATTTATTGTTATTTATGAACCTTAATTTTGTAGAATTATTACTTTTGGAAAAAAGTTTATGCGACAATCACCTTATATAGCACTTCTAATATTTAGTTCAATAATTCTTTTAGTAGATATGTATGCATTCTATGGTTTCATGAAAATAAAATTCAATTTTGGAAAGTCTTTAAAACGGATTATTTCAATTATTTATTGGATTATTCCAATTGTACTGGTTGTTGGAATTTCATCAATGCTACTTGCTGGACCACAAGTTGCTCCGAAAAATGCGATGGTTTATTTTCACTACTTTAGCGGTGGGTTTCTCTTACTCTATATTCCCAAAATAATTTTCATTCTATTCAATATACTCGATGATATATTTCATTTTGGTAAATATTTGTTTCTAAAATTTCGAAATATAAAATTATCAAATGCTAATTCGTCAGAAAATAAAATATCCAGAAATGCTTTTATAACAAGAGCAGGCTTAATCATTGCTGGAATTCCTTTTCTTTCAATAATTTATGGTATTGGTTGGGGACGGTTTAACTTCATTACTCGTAAATCAAATTTGTTTTATCCGAATTTACCAAAAGAGTTTGATGGATTTAAAATAGCTCAGATTTCTGATTTCCACCTAGGTAGTTTTGCAGATAATATAGAAAAAATTGCTGAGATTGTTAATTTAGTTAATGAGCAGACTCCAGATCTAATAGTCTTTACTGGTGATTTGGTTAATAATCTAGCAGTTGAAGTAGAACCTTTCATATCAGAGCTTTCTAAACTTAAAGCAAAGCATGGAATGTATTCAATACTTGGAAATCATGATTATGGTGAATATGTCCGTTGGAATTCTCCTGAGGAGAAAAGAGAAAACATTAAGCAACTTATAAAAAATGAAGAAGAAATTGGATATAAGATGCTTATTAATTCGTCAGTTAAAATTAAAAGGGGAGATAGTTCTATTTCTCTCATAGGAATTGAAAATTGGGGACTTCCTCCATTTCCACAATATGGAGACTTGAATAAAGCTCTTGAAGAGACAGAAAAAACAGACTTTAAAATTTTACTATCACACGATCCTACTCATTGGGATGCACAAGTTGTTGATAAAACTAATATCGATTTAACTCTTTCGGGGCATACACATGGTGCACAATTTGGAATTGAAATTCCAGGATGGCGGTGGTCCCCTGTAAATCTAAGATATAAACAATGGGGTGGAATTTATAAAAATAAAAAACAGATCCTAAACGTCAACACTGGCATAGGTTTTATCGGTTTCCCAGGTAGAATAGGAATGCCTCCAGAAGTTGGTTTGATAACTTTGAAAAAGGGATAAAGTGATTTCGAAATTGAGTAATTAATGTTTAGCGATTTTTGCGCGTTTAATAATTACTTTTTCCCAGACATTCCCAGTAATATATGGTTCATTCTTTAACCATTCAGCTTCCAATACTTCTTGGGAAGGGTAATTACAAAACATTATTGACCCATTCATGTTTTCATTCTCATCAAGTAGAGCAGATGCAAATAGTAATTTCTTTTCCTCAAATAATTGCTTTGCATTCTCAAGATGTTTAGCTCTCACACTTTGTCTGCGTTCCAATGCTCCATCATCTTTAGCATCATATCCAATCACTACAAATTCCATATCACTTACCTTTTGTTGAAAAATAAATATAATAAAATCTATGGATAAATCATTGATGCTATCCTAAATTTTATAGTATTTTATTCGATAATAATTTCAACTCTTGTTATGGGTTAAAATAATTATATAATTTATCTGGATTTGTCATGTCTTTAGAAACAAACATCAAAATATTACTTGTAGAAGACGCCGCAGTAATGCGCAAAATGGAAATAATGACTCTTAAGCAACTTGGAATAAGTAATATAGTTCAGGCAGAAGATGGGAACGATGCAATTGAAAAATTGGAAAGTGAAGAAGGATTTAATCTTATAATAAGTGATTGGAATATGCCCAATAAAAATGGGTATGAATTACTTTTGTGGGTTAGAGAGCAAGAAAAATATAAAGAGCTACCATTTTTAATGGCGACAGGAAGAGGTGAAAGAACTGAAATGGAGTCTGCATCTGAAGCAGGTGTGAGTAGCTTTATTTCAAAACCATTTAATGCCGAAGAATTGAAAATTAAAATTGAAGAAGCTATTGATGGGAAAAAAGAAGAAATTTTAACTGAAAGACCAATTGCTAAATTTAGTGATTCAGGCAAAGTTGTTATTAAATTAGCACATATTCAAATTACAGATCACTTAGTTGTTGGTGTATTAAAAAGTTTAATAAACTCTGGTGAGTTTAAGCCAAAGCATTTTGAGCTAGAAACTGAATGCATGTCAAGTTGGAATCCAGTAGCTGATTCTTTAGAAAAGGGAACAGTTGAAGGAGCTTGTGTTCTTGCTCCAATAGCAATGGACTTGTACAATTATGATGTTCCTATAAGACTTGTACTATTTGCGCATAAGAATGGAAGTATGTTTGTAAGAAATAGAAGTGGTGGCGATTTTCATCAGGAGGAAGAAAACTTTTTTAAGCAAAAGTCATTCTTCATACCACATACTTTATCAGTTCATAATATGCTAGGGCATCTCTTTTTTAGTAAAATAGGATTACACCCCGGAGTTGCTGGAGATGAGGGAGTTGATGTAAGCTTTGAAGTTACCCCACCAATTAAAATGCCAGAGTTTTTAGCTGGAAATAATGAGGCTGGTGGATACTTAGTTGCAGAACCTTTGGGGACTAAAGCTATTGCTGGTGGAATAGCAGATATGCAATTTGCATCTTCAGAGCTGTGGGAAAATCATCCGTGTTGCGTTATAACACTTCAGCAAGACTTAATAGATAATCACTCAGAGGCAGTTTTTGAACTTACAGACCTATTAGTTAAAGCTGGCAAATATATAAATGATAGACCAGAAACCGCAGCAAAAATAGGCGTTGATTTTCTAGATCCGGAAGGAAAACTTGGATTAAAAGTTCCACTACTTAAAAATGTTTTAACTGAACCTTTGGGTATCAAAACTCATGATCTCTATCCAGTAGTAGAAGATTTAGAAAAAATGCAAAACTATATGCATGATGAAATGAGTATTGGAAATTTAATTGATATAAAGAAATTTGTCGATTCGAGATTTGCTAAAGCCGCATGTAAAGATCACAACTTCAATGCTCCAAGTTCCAATATATTTGACTCTGCTTCAGATATTAAAAAACTATTATTAAGAAAAGGACTTTCAAAAGAGGAAATATCTTCTAAAGCATCCTTGAATCTTGAAGGGAAGTATTTAACCTTCATATTAAATGGTCAATCTTTCGCCATAGATATTGGAAAGATTAAAGAAATTATCCGAATGGTTGAAATAACCTCAGTTCCTGATACCATGCCGTCAGTTTTAGGAATGATTGATTTACGTGGTAAGTTAATTCCAATTGTTGATCCCAAAATGAATTTCAATATGGAAAAAAGTGAACTTACTAAGAAAAATGTAATTATTGTATTAGAGGCAGAAATAGATGGACGGATGGTTAATCTTGGTATTATAGTTGACGCTGTATCAGAAGTAACAAATATTGATGCTAATGATATATCTGAGCCACCTCTTCATGTAAGGACAGATAAAACAAATTATATGTTAGCTATTGCAAAGCTAAAAAATAATTTGTGCATTCTTGTTAACATAGAGAAACTAGTTGCTATTAATAAATTTGTTCTTAATGCAACTCATTCATAAATTGCATCAAGAATCTTATAGAAAAACATGAGTACTAAATGAGTAATATTTCTGGTTTGCGAGATACGGCTGATTATTTATTCGAGCAGAATAGAGCATATGAAGCATCAGTAGTCTATGACGAAGTTTACCGTCAAATTTGGAACTCCATCGGGAGTATTCAAGAGGGATTATCAGATTTTTCAAAAAAATATTTACCCAAAAAAGTGATGACAAGCATTGAGTTTAGAAATCACTATACATACAATGTTTCATCTACAATATTCTATCAATGGTTTAAGATGGATTCAGATCAAGTCTTAAATGAATTTATTTTTACATTAAGTGGTCATCTCAAATGTGTTAGCTATTCTAAGAATCTAAATAACAAAATTCCAAAGGAAGATGTTTTAAATGAGTTTGTTCTCCTATATACTCTGATAAGTTATAGTACAGATGGAAGTTGGGTTGATCAGATTCTTAAGTATATAACACCGAAGATTGAGCATGATCTTAAAGATAAAACACGTCCCAATTTAATGCGAGTTCATTCGGAAAAGAGATTGGTGAAAATGTCTTCTCAGTTGGTTAATACAGATTGGAATCATATAAATTTTTTATTGGTTGATTATCTTATAAATAAAGGAGATAAGAATACTCCATTCTTTAAAGGGATGCTAAATTCAATTGGAAAAAGACCTTCGAACCAGTCAAATAATTATAAGACTCACGAGAAATATGAGGGACGAGCAAAGCGTGATGGTTACGAAAAATATGAACGATATGAAAAATATGAGAGATATGAGAAGTTTGAAAAAGATACAACATCAAGTAGAACTAAAAAATTCGATTCCAAAACTGCAACAGATCTAGAGAAGGCAAGGCACTACGGAAAACTTTTAGAGCTGAAGGGTAGTATTTCAAAATCTGAAATTAGAAAAAGATATTTGAAAATTGTAGCACAGTATCACCCAGACAAACTTGAGAGCCTTGGAGTTGATTTAAGAACACTAGCAGAAGAACGTACTAAAGATATAAATGAAGCGTATGATTGGATTAAGAATAAGCATAATTTTTAATAGATATAAAAGGGTATTAGTTTTAGAGTAATGAAAAATTTAGATTTTAATCCATCCAAATCAACAGAAGATTTTAGAAAGAATTATAAACTCCATGATATTGCTGAGTTTCATGGGAAAAATCTGCTTACTATGTGGGGATTTAAGTGTACAGATTTTGGTGAGGATAATAGATTTAAAAAAGTTTGGGAAAAAGGGGAAGATAAACCGGATACAATTATTTCTTACAAAGGTAAATCCGCTTTGTTGGATTGGAAAGGGAAGCGTGGTCAGTACTGGCTTGTAAATGAGCGTGCAATAAAAGCATATAATAAATGGAGTAAAGAATTTGGTCTTCCAATTATTATAGCATTTTTTTTAATTGATGGAGAAAAAATTATAAAAAGGCATTTCGCCGTTCTAAATAAACATTCGCATAAAATCTCCAGTGGAAAACAGTGGGATAAAAACACTACAATTGAATTTCAGAAAGATATTCCGGAATTTACAAAAGCTAATTTGTTGGAAGTATTAGAAATATAATTTGTTGTTGTCATTTCCAAGTGTTTTTATCGGGAATCTCAGTTTGTAAAAGATTGCCACTTCGTCCAATAAAGATTGTACTCCTCGCAATGACAGCATTTTGAATGGTCAATTCAATTACTAATTAGAAAAAATATCCAATTGAGAAATAAGCAATTGATTCACCTCGCACCATAATATTTTTAAGATTTTTATTAATTATAAAACTTCTTCCCACACCTAAGTCTGCTGGTCCAATTGGGGTATCTAATGATATCATTATTCCAGTAGCATGTTTAAAGTTACTAATTTTCATCTCTTCTTCTCTTTCCCAAATTGAACCTATGTTATATCGAGCAGAAATATAGGTGTCAAACCATAATGTGAATGGCAATTTATATCTATAAGCAAGAGACCCAATGATAATTTGCCTACCTCTATATTCGTATTCTCTATAACCCCAAAATGAGAATTGACCACCGAAAGAAAATTGCTGACTTAGTGGAAGAGTCTCATCAGCAAAGCCTATCTCAAATCTCGGAATAATAGTATGCGATTTATCAATTGTAAAATAACCTTTATACTCTAATGCATATTTGATATAACTTTCGTCCGCACCCAAAAATTTCTGAGATGTTTCATAATAAGTTTGAAATCTTGTGCCAGATGAAGGATATGGATACTTGTCTTGAGTATCTATTTGCATAGTAAATTTTAAGGCAGCAATATTAATATTAAATGGATCAACAACATCGTTTGATAAATTATATACATTGTTTTGTTCATACCTAAACTCGGCAATCAAGTTCCCAAATTTACCTGCCTGCATACCAACTCCAACAGATGCACCAAACAAAACTTGTCTATACTCTCCACTTTGTGATCTTGAGTAATTATTCGGGTGGGTTTTAGGATCATCAGTGTATGTGTATATATCTTTACTATCGAAATACCCCTTAATTTTATAAGTTAAATATGTGTTGAAAATTCTATTTGCTTTATGCTCAACTAAATAGAGTTGATTTCTTAATCCGCCAAAAAAATATGCACCAAGCTCTGAGCCAGTACCAAAAAGATTTTCATTCCTTATATCTATTGAGGGTTGTAGATATCGCTCATCGTCTACTCTCATTCCCAATCTAACAATACCAGTTAATTTATCTTCAACATTTATTTTTAGAATATTTAATCCATCTTTCTTTTCAATATTAATATCAATAGAAGTAAACAATCCTGTTGTTCTTAAATTTTCAAGACTTTGAGATAATTTTTTTGAAGTTAAATATTCGCCTTCTTGAATTTCTAATTCCCTCATTATTAAAGGAGTACTACTTCTTTCATTACCAGAAACAATAATTGAATTAACAATTCCTTCGTCAATAGTAATTGTGAGAGTTTTTGTTTTCTCATCAAACTCTATATTTTCTATTTCGGCAAATGGGTATCCAATATTTCTGTAATACGATAATGCTTTAATTAAGTAGTCAATTAAATTTCTCTCACAATAAACATTATTTAAAACTGGAGCTAAAATATCCAAAATCTTTTCTTTACTCTTTTCCCCACTACCAATTATATCAATTTTGTTTATCGAAGGTTTTAATAAGTAATCCAGTTTTAGTTTTGTGATATCTTCATCTGTAATTAGTAGTGCAGAAATATTTAAATAATCTCCTGTCTCATACTCTTTAGTAATAGCTATTAAAATTTCGCTGGTACTTACAATACTTTTGTCCTCAAAACTAGTAATGATTTTATTTTCAATCTTAGAATTAGGATTACTAGCACTAAGATTTGAAAAAAATTTTACAGTATCACTAATACTATTTAATTGAAATTCTAAAATACCTTTCGAAATAATATCGATTTTATTTATTGTTGATTGATATCCTAATTGAATTAAACTATCAAGGTCAGAAAAATCATCATTTTTCCTATCACCAAGTTCTGGGGCTATAATAACATCAGCTAATTTTAAATTTTGCTCAGTTACCATATTCATAGGTATTGAAACTATTTGATCTGCAACTTTTAAAGGTGTATCCAGATCATCACGTTTTCTCAATTGACTAGATGCATCTACTGCAATAATAAAATCACTATCAAGCTCTGAAGCAGCATTAACTGGAACATTTGCAACTAAGCCACCATCAACAAGCAACATTGAATCTAATACCACTGGTTCTAATAAAAATGTCACACTTGAACTTGCTCTCAAGGCTTGGCTTAATGAACCATTATCGAGTATAACCATTTTGCCAGTTGTTAAGTTTGTACTAACCGCCCTAAATTTATATTTCAATTGATCAAAATTTCCATAGGGATGAATAGGAGCATTTATTGTATAATAATTTAAAAAATTCTGAAAGCGCTGCCCAGAGTTGAATGATGTGGGAAGTACTGGATTAAATCCATCTATATCTACTGAGAGGAGAGCAACATCATCAGTGATTTTTTGATCGAGATATAGTTCGTTTCTTTGCGTTTCTTTTGCAGTATAAAAATGGTTCCAATCAATTGAAGTTATAATTGTTTCTAATTCCTCTATTGAATAGCCAGAAGCATAAAGACCACCTAGAATACTTCCCATGCTTGTTCCCACAATGTATTCTATTGCAATGTTGTGCTCCTCTAATGCTTTTAATACACCAAGAGCAATAATAGCACGCGAACCACCACCACTTAAAGCTAAGGATATTTTAGGAAAACATGCTGGAATTTTTGCAGTTAATCCAAAAGGAAGTTTCTTAGTTATTAATTTAGGAGAAAGTTTTACCGTATCCTGCTGCGCATAGGAATTTATAGAAATGAAAAGTAAAAGAAATACCGCTATTTTAATTAGTCTTACCACGGTTGTAAAAATAGAGAAAAGCTAATTGTTATTTACAATTAACTTTTCTCACTATAAATTATTTTCTTTTCTTAGAAATTTGTTTCTGAGTTTTTTGTTTCTCTTCTGCAGCTGCCATCATTTTCTGCATAAATCCAGGCTTCTTGTTTTTCTTATCTACCGGAACTAACTCTGTTTGGCTCTGTTTCTGGTTGATAAAATATTGCTGACCAATTGATAACAAGTTGAACATCATGTAGTATAAATTCAAACCAGAAGAGAATCCCATAAACATAAATGTCATCATTATTGGCATCATGTAAACCATAGCTTTCTGGCTTGGATCTTTCATTGTCATTTTTTGCTGGAAGAACATTGTTATTCCAAGTAATGGGGCAAGTATTGTAATCTGATCAAGATTTACTATTGGAATTGTAAATGGCAATGTAAGAATATAATCAGGTGATGCTAAATCTTTAATCCAAAGAAATGACTCATGTCTAATCTCAATTGCAACACGGAAGAAAGCAAAAAGCGCAAAGAGAATTGGCATTTGAAGTAGCATTGGTAAACAACCACCAGCTGGATTTACCCCATATGTTGAGTAGAGCTTCATTGTCTCTTTTTGAACCTTCTGTTGATCGCCTTTATATTTCTCTTTTAACTCAGCAATCTTAGGCTGAAGCTGAGACATTTTTCCCATACTTTTAAAACTTTGTTTTGTAAGAGGGGAGAGCGCAAGCTTAATCAAAATAGAGAATAAAATAATTACTATTCCATAATTTGGAACAATGCTATGTAAAAATGTAAATAGAGGTTGTAGCAAGTACTCAGAAATTGGACGGGTAATAAATTTTAACCCAAAGAAACTTCCAAAATCATAAATATCTTCATAACTAGAATTGTATGAAAGAAGTGTATCGTACAGCACTGGACCAAGGTATAAACTAAATTGATCTTTTTGATAATCCAATCTCTCAAATGGAATTTTTAATCCAGTGCTATAATATTCTCTTTGTCCAAGATTAGGAATAACAACATGAGTACCTTCAAGTTTGGCACCCCCATCAGAAGAAGGTGTTTTCGAAGCTAGAATCATTGCAAAGTATTTACTCTTAATACTGATCCAATCAATTTTTCCATTTACATCTTTAAGTACTGGTTCACCTTCTGTATCAGCATCAATTATAAAATGTTCACCGCCAGACAAAAACGAAGAATTTGAGTAAGTTGCTTCATCAACTGAATTAAGCTCAAGAAAGTTAATTCCACTTGCCCACTCAACATCATATCTTCTATCAACAATAATTGAGTTCATTTTAATAAATTCAACATCAAATTTTGTTTGATAGTTATTCCCAAAGATTGTGAAGTTTTTTCGAATAACTTTTTCATCATCAATATTGTGCGAATAAGAAATTTGGAGAGAATCAGAACCAGAAATTTTGTATTGATAATTATCAGCATCAGAAGTAAAATCTAGTTTTGATGTATTTACTTTACCTTTATTGGTGTAGAAGATAATATCTAAATCGCCACCATTTGTTTGGTTAACCAACTGAACGTGTCTGTTATAAAAATCATCTTCCTCATAATTATCATAATACCAAGTTTGATATTTTTTTAGATAATATTTCCTAATTTTACCACCTTTGCTGGTCAACTCAAGTTTTACAAGGTCAGTTTCAATTGTAATAATTTTTTCTTCTAAGTCAGTGGATACAAACATTCCACCATCGGTAGTTGCATCTACTTTTTGTTCAGTACTATTATTAGTAGTATTCTGGTTGGTTCTACTTGATGAATTATTTTCATCATCTGTTATTTGTTCTGGTTGGGTTTGGTTTGCAACAAGGGTTGTATCAGCTTTGGTAGCAACTTGAGGTTGTGGTTCTGGGGAATTAAAATATAACCAAACTACAAGGACTAAGCCCATTAAAACAAATGCTAAAGTTGATTGTTTATCCATTTACTAATTTCCAGTTTTATTTCTTTCTGTTAAAATTTGAGTTCTAATTTTATTAAGTAATTCAATTACATCATCTTGTAAATCACTTAAAATTAAATGGGGGTGCTTTTTTTTATTAATTGAATTAGGAGAGAGCATTAAAAGGAGAGTCCGTTCTTCAATAATATCAGTCAAGATATTTTTGTTTAAGCGATAAGATTCACGCAATAATCGTTTAACTCTATTTCGCCAAACAGCATTTCCAGCCTTTTTATGAACAGCAGGTACAATTTTAATTGTTCCAGAATCATCTTCCCCAAAACAAAAAATAGCCTTTAAATTTCGGCTATTTGTGTAGATTCGTTTCCCGGAATTAAAAACCCGGGAAATCTCATTCCTCTTTTTGATTCTTTCATTTTTAGAAAGACCAAAGTGCTTCAAAACTAATATTCGTCACTAACTGTTAATTTTTTTCTGCCTTTAGCTCTTCTTCTAGCAAGAACTGCTCTTCCGTTTTTAGTAGACATTCTTTCTCTAAAACCGTGTTTGTTTTTTCTTTTTCTATTACTTGGTTGAAAAGTCCTTTTCATAACATACCTATTTCATTAAATATTATTTCAATACCGATTACAAAATTACTGATTATTTTGTAAAAACACAATATTTTTAAGTTCTTAAAAAACAATCAATTATATCAATTAAAAGGCTAAAATCGTTCGCATGATTTAAAATTCAAAAATACATTTCTAAAGATCAGTAAATTTAGATTGTTAGGGAAATAATATTAATAATACTTAGCTATAATTCTAATCGCTTAAAAAGACAATTTTAGGATTGTGCAAGGGCATGAAATATAATTGCAGAGAACACTGAAATTCGGTAGTTTTTAAGTACGGATGAGGAAATGAATATAGACAGTTAAAATATTCAAGTTTAACAAATTAACTTCAAAAAAGTGGATAGGAAAATGAATAATAATCGTGTTGTTATAACAGGATTAGGTGTAATATCGCCTAATGGTATTGGTAAAAATGAATTTGAAGAAAGCTTAAGAGAAGGGATTTCTGGAGCCAGTAAAGTAATTTCTTTTGACTCTTCGAAAAATAAATGTAAAATAGCTTGTGTCGCTGAGGATTTTAATCCTTTAGAATTTGTTGATGCTAAAACAGTAAAACGCACATCAAGATTTATCCAATTAGCCATTGCTGCAAGCAGTCTAGCAATTACTGACTCTGACCTCACAATACTTGAAGAAAATAATATCGGCGTGTTTGTTGGTACTGGTGCAGGAGGTTTTGATGCACTGGATAGTAGTTACTTTAGATTTTTCAATAAAGGTCCATCTGGTACTAGTCCATTTGATATCACAAATGTAATTCCTAATATGGCTGCTAGTAATGTTTCTATAAAGTGGGGATTGCATGGCCAGTGTGTTGCTCCTGTAGCTGCCTGTGCATCTGGTTTATATGCAATTAATGATGCATATAATGCAATTCGTTCTGGTCAATTAGATATAGCTCTGGCAGGGGGCAGTGAATCGACAATAACTTCTTTTGTCTTTAGTGGTTATGATGCCCTACGAGTTTTATCAACTAAAAATGAAGAGCCAAAATCTGCTAGCAGACCTTTTGATGCAACAAGGGACGGGTTTGTAATGGGTGAAGGTGCTGGTATTTTAGTAATAGAAAGTTTTGAAAGCGCAGTAAACCGAGGTGCAAAAATATATGCAGAAATAGCATCAACTGCTGTAAGCTGCGATGCTACTCATATAACATCACCAGATCTTTCGGGAGAACTAATTTCTAAAACAATGAAGTTAGCACTTGATAGAGCAAAGATAAAGCCGGAGGAGGTATCATTTATAAATGCTCACGGGACTTCAACAAAAACAAATGATTTAGTTGAAGCTAAAAGTATTTATAGAGTGTTCGGTGCATCCACACCTGTAACTTCTATTAAATCAATGATTGGTCATACTCTTGGCGCATCAGGTGCCATTGCTTGTATCTCCAGCATACTAGCCTTAAAGTCTCGCTTTATTCCACCAACAATTAATTTCAACAAGCAAGAACCTGAAATGGAACCAATTGATGTTGTTTCAAAAACACGAATAATCAATGATGATAAAAAATATTCATTAATTAATGCGTTTGGTTTTGGCGGGCATAATGCTTGTATTTTAATTAAATCAGTTGAAATGTGAGTTTATTAAGAAGCAAAAAATTGACTTTTATGCTGGAGCGAATCACATTTCTTTTCTTAAATTACTAAATGCGAATTCAGTTGCAAACAAACATAAAGTTTATATTGGAATAGGTGAGTAGAAGTTATTCCTTTTTACTCTCCTTATTTCCCTTTAAAACTACAAAACCTTGTAAGTTATTATCCTACAAGGCTTTAATGGCGGGGTCGACTAGACTCGCGACAGTAAGACAATAGTGCGTTATGTGGCTAAAAACGCACTATTGTAACACAAAAAACATATGCTTTCTATATCTTTCTACACAAAGTGTTATAGTATTTTAGCGCTAATATTATTTTATTTAAATATTACTTATAAATATTTTTTCTTTTTAAGACAAAATGTTTTTGATATTTACTTTTATATCATCCCAAAAATAATTCGTTAAATTTATTTTCAATTATTAAAATCTCATCATCCAAAAGGGAACTAAATTCTTTTTCTTTTGCTCGATTTGAAATAGTGCCACTATTTTGCTCTAAAAAACTAACAAGTAAGGCAACCATTTTATCAGGCATTTCAAACTTATTATCTATGAACATTTTAAATTTATCATATTGTTGTAAATATTTAATTTCATTGGGGATAATATTTAGAATAGTGTCATTGACACAATCATATAAAAATTCTGTTTGCAATGTAAGATCAAAATACCTATAGAAATCGATAGTGTTATTTTTCACATCTATATTGTGATCTTCAGTCTCTTCCCAATCAATATAGTCAAGCAAGGGTTGTGAATAAGATCCCAGTATTTTCCTGTAATCATCAATATGATTAAGTATAGAAGCAGATATTGGGAAAATTATTCCTTGAGATGAAAATTGTTTTTTTGCTAAAAAGTGGTGAATTAAATATCTATGTATTCTACCGTTACCATCCTCGAAAGGATGAATGAAAACAAAACCAAAAGCAACAATAGCAGCTGCAAGAACTGAATTGATATCAGATTGTACCAATAGATTATTTGTTGATATTAATC
>CBDUTO010000090.1:0-18559 GCA_965370315.1 uncultured Melioribacteraceae bacterium | reverse complement strand
AGCGTTTTTTCATATAATAAGATAATAAAATTCCTTTATAATTGTTTTTTTTACAATAAAAAATTATTTTTCTATCAACAATCTTTTATAGGAGAAAGAATATGAAAAAATCGCTATTGTTAGTAGCTCTAATGTTCGTTGTTTCGTTACTATTTGCTCAAGAAGCTGTTGTAAATGAACACAAAGAAAATCTTACTGGTCCTTTTAATTCACCACAGGAAGTAACAAAAGCTTGTTTAGAATGCCATGAAGAGGCTGGCACAGAAATTATGGCATCTCGACACTGGAATTGGGCAGAAGCTCCAGGAAGTGTAGACGAGGGGAAAGTAAATCTTGGAAAGAAAAACATTATTAATAATTTTTGTATTGCAGTGCCTTCAAACTGGCCTCGTTGTACAAGTTGCCATATTGGTTATGGTTGGAAAGATGCTTCTTTTGATTTTAGCAAAGAAGAAAATATTGATTGTTTAGTTTGTCACGACCAAACTGGTAAATATTCCAAAAACCCAAAAGGTGCTGGAATGCCTAAAAAGGAAGTTGATTTATTAGAAGTTGCACAAAACGTTGGACTAACTAATAGAGAAAACTGTGGTAATTGCCATTTTTACGGTGGCGGTGATGAAGGTGTAAAACATGGAGATATGGATGGAAGCCTCTTAAACCCTGCTGCAGATTTTGATGTGCACATGGGTGGACAAGACTTTAGTTGTGCTGAATGCCACACTTCAGACAGTCATAAGATTGCTGGGAAAAGTCATGGTTCAAGATTTATGGGAACTGGTACTGATATAACTTGTGAAAGCTGCCACGAAGGTGAAATTCATAAAAAATCAAAATTAAATGCTCATTCAAAATCGATTGCTTGCCAAACTTGCCATATCCCTACTTATGCAAAAGAGATTCCAACAAAAACTTGGTGGGACTGGTCAACAGCTGGTACAAAAGCTAAAGCTAATAAAGATGAATTTGGCAAAGATGATTTCATGAATAAAAAAGGTCACTTTAAACGTGGCAAAGATTTAGTGCCAGAGTATAAATGGTATAATGGTGCTGCAGGATATTACTTACTTGGAGATAAAATTGACCCAACTAAAAGTGTTGAATTAAATCCGTTAAATGTAACAATTACTGATAAGAATGCTAAAATTGCTCCTTTTAAAGTAATGCGCACAAAACAACCTTACGATTCTGAAAGAAACATTATTGTTATTCCAAAATTATTTGGAAAAGGTGGTTTCTGGGCTTCATTAAAAGAAGATAGTTCTCCTGAAGAGAAATGGATTGCTGCAACCGAAAAAGGTATGAAAGTAGTTGGTGAAGAATTTTCTGGTAAAATTGGATGGGTTGAAACAGAAATGAACTGGCCTATAAATCACATGATTGTACCAGCAAAAAAAGCTCTAAAGTGTAATGCTTGTCATGGAAATAAAGCTACTAGAATGGATTGGGTAGCATTAGGTTATCCTAATGGGGATCCTAAGAAAAAAGGTTCTGGTGGTGGAAGAGAAAAATTAGATTTAGTAAAATAGAAATTTATTTTTTTAGTGAATTTAGGCTATTCTGATTTATTTCAGAATAGCTTTTTTTTTCAATTTTAACAAGAGTAGTTTTACATAACACACTTTATATAATTCTCTCTTCTTTTTCACTCCATTTAGATCCAGTACTGAGAAACCGAATCCATTAACCTTATAATGACATCATTATTAATTTTTAGAATTTCTTCTTTTCTAGGAATTTCATCATATGCTGGAAGCTTATCATGCAGTGTTGTTTGAATTGGTTTGTTAAGAATTTGCTCCCATCTTTTTCTCCATTTTTCAGGTAAGGTTTCAGGAATGTCTACCTTATTAAGAATTAAGTAGAGCAATGCCCAAACCCTTGGAGTTGCAACTTGTGAATATCCCCCTCCGAAAGTAAAAAGTGCTTTCCCATTACAACTAGTATCTGCTAGCTCAATTATTTTATTAAATATTTTTTCATAATCATGAGTTGTTAAAAGATTATCAGCAAGTGGATCAGAGTAGTGTGCATCAGCCCCAGCTTGAACAATTAGAGCATCTGGTTTGAACCAAGCCAATGCTGGTTTTATCACTTTATCTAAAACTTCAAAATAAGAATCCCCTTCCGAAAAAGGCTCTAATGGAATATTCAGCTTCAAAGAGCGTCCCATTCCTCTTCCTAATTCATGTATCCACCCTTTCCCAGGGAATAAATACTCACCAGATTCGTGAACGGATATTGTCATTACATTCCCATTTGAATAAAACATTTCTTGTACACCATCACCATGATGTACATCAATATCCAAATATGCCACATGCCATCCATGGTTTACCATTTCACTTATTGCCATTGATAAATCGTTGTATGTGCAAAATCCCGAGGCTAAATTATGGTGTGCATGATGAAATCCGCCACCTAACTGTAGCACTTTATCAGCTTTGCCCTCAATTAATAATCTTGCACCCAAGACTGTTCCCCCAACTTGATATCTTGCACCTTCAGCCATTCCCTGAAATATGGGGTTATCGGAAGTACCAATTCCAAATTCTTCAACACCTTTTACTTCAACTCCAGTGCTTACTTTCTCAACTATCTCAATATATTTTTCATCATGTATTGCTCTTAATTTATCCGGACTAATAGCATCTGGCACTATAGGTTCTATATATACACCCCATTCCTTAAGTAAATCGATTAGCATTTCGGTTCTTTGTGGACTAAAAGGGTGTGAATCTCCCAAGTTGTACATACTATATTTTGGATTATAAATTACTCTACGCATGATATTTGAATTGGCCAGAGTACTTCAAAATTTGCACTACATATAGCTTTGGCTAGAGGTCTAATTTCCATAGTAGCAACACGTAGAACTACACGATACTTATCGCCACTTTCATGATAACTTAATATTGAATGGATGTTTACATTTCGATCAGAAATTATTTTTGTAAGCCTAGCGACCTCTCCTGTCCTACTTTTTAATCGTACATCCAAGCGACCCGATGGATGGTGAACTCCTGTCATCAATAACATTGCATCTAATAAATCGGCAACTGTGACAATCCCAACAAGTTTCGAATTATCCAATACTGGAAGAGATCCAATTTTAAACTCTCGCATGGTTTGAATTGCAACTTCAATAGGTTCAGAAGGGCGAGTTGTTTCAACTGGAGTACTCATTATTTCAGAAACCATTGTCTGCGGTTCAAATGATTGTTTAGCTAGTTTACTTGTGGCTAACCTTAAATCCCGATCCGTTACTAAACCAACAAGAGTATTCTCTTTAGTTATTGGTAAATGTCTAACACTATGCTTATTCATCAAATTATAAGCATCACTCAAGGATGTTTCTGGAGGAATAGAAATAGGATTCAAATGCATTACTTCACTAATTAACACTTAATTTCTCCCTTATTAATACGTAGGTCTTTTAATATTTTTGGTATTTAATTTCATTTTTATTTCACTACTTATAATTGGATGCTCATCTTCTATGACATGAATTTCTAGGCAACACATCCATGGTAGTTCTTCAATCATTTGAGATAGTCGTCCCATTATTTGTTTTAATATTATATTCGATTCGTTCTTGATATTTTCAAATGTCTCATCCAAATCTCTCTCTGTAAGTGGGGTTATTCTAACAAATCTTTTTTGTCCAGGAATATTTAACTCAAGTACAGGACCAAATAGAGAGTCAGATTTGATATTAACATTTATTATGTTCACATCTTTGCTACTCTTATTAGAAACTAATAGCCCAAACTGACTCAATATTTCTTTAGCATCTTCAACACTTACATCAATATAGCCATCGGCAGATTGCTCATTTGAAATTATATTATGAATAAACTTACGAGCTTCATCTGCTTTTACATCATTGTACCAAACTATTCTGCCAGGTGGTTTTTTCTTAAACTCAGCGTAATTTACAATCCTTCCTAATGCTCTCACAGCTGATTCAGGAAATCTGAATGCAGGAAACTTTTTCTTCGAATCAGAATTACTTGAATCATCAATTATGGAAATTGTTCCTGCAACACCCATTAAACACAAAAGTACAGGTTTCTCATTTCCAGTAATTAATTCTGCAGACTTAACAGCACGTTTAATGGAATTAGCTATTTCATCAGAATTATTTTTGCCAATAGATGCAAATCCAATTAAAATAGAATCGATACTTTCATCAATTAACATATTGTGCAATGTAGTTTCATATTTTTCTGCGGATGCAAAAGCTCCCAAATTAACTATTCCATTTTTATCAATTAATAAACCATTTACTTCACATCCATCAGCAAATATAGTAGCCATTCCAGCAGAATTAGCAATAATTCCAACTCTATTTCCTGCAGGTAATGGTTGGTTTTCAAGCACTATGGCTGTATCAAATAATTCTTCTAGTGTTGGAGCAAGAATAACACCTGCTTGATGAAACAATGCTTCAACCTCTAAAACCCCACCTGTCATTCCTCCGCTTTTTTCTTCAACAGTTTTACGACCAGCAACACTACGAGCACTTTTAACACATAGTATTGGTTTTTTGTAACTCATACTCCTTGCAATTCTAACAAAACGTCTCGGATTTCCAAAGGTCTCCAAATATAGAATTACAATTTGTGTATTCGAATCTTCTTCCCAATATTGAAGAAAGTCATTTCCAGAAACATCCGCCCTATTACCTGCGGAAATAAAATTTGTAAAACTAAGTCCGAGTGATTGAGCATAATCCATAATCACCAAACCAAGCGCCGCTGAATGCGCAAATAAACCTATTTTGCCTTTATGAGGTAAACTTGGTAAAAGACTAGAATTTAGCCTAACACTTTCATCAGTATTCATTAGCCCTAAACAATTTGGACCTAAAAGCCGAACACCTTTAGATCGGACAAGATTTACAAGTTCTTTCTGTCTTTGCTTACCTTCATTACCTGCTTCAGCAAATCCAGTAGATACAACAACAATAGCTTTAGCCCCAGCTTTAATAGACTCTTTAGCTGAAGCAATCACTTCTTCGGCTGGAAGTGAGATAATTGATAAGTCTATTTTATCAGGAACATTGGATAAATCTGAGTATGCTTTTACTCCATTTATAGAATTGATATCACTATTAACTGGATATACCGTTCCAACAAAATCACCAGCTATAATGTTTTTGAAAATCATATTTCCAATTGAAGACGGATTTTTGTCAACTCCTACAACTGCAATTGTTTTTGGACGTAATAACGGTAATAGTGAATTTGCTACTGCAATTCTTTCACGTAACGAAGTTCTTTTCCATAGCGCAGCTACACCGTCAACAGGAAATTCAATATGAATCGTATCAGAATTCCAAACCTTATGTAATTCAAAACCAGAGTTTTTAAACACATTAATCATCTGTTGATTATCAGGTAAGACCTCTGCTTCAAATTCTATTATTCCATTTGCCGCTGCTAAGCCAGAAAGCCTTTCAAGAAGCAATGTTGATATTCCAATACCTTGATGTGAATCACCAATAAGAAAAGCGACTTCAGCTGTTCTATGGTTATTCATCGAAATGTAGTTGGCTAAGCCAATAACTTTAGAATCGTCGCTTTCCCCTTCTGTTGCTAATAAACAGCCAGAATCAGTAAAATCTCCACTACATAAATTATTAATTATTTCATCCGATACTTGGGATACGGAAGCCATAAATCTCATTCTAAGGGAGTCATGGGAAAGCTCAGACATAAATAATGTAACACTATCTATATCATTTTTTGTTGCAGGTTTTAAGAAAATACCTTTTCCATTTTTTAATAAAACATGTTCGTGGAAAAGCATCCCTTCTGGAATAATTCGAAACATTAATTCCTCTATTTTCAATCGAATAATAAATAGAAAAATGGAGGCTCAAAAAAATTTGAACCTCCACAAGTAATTGTATTAATACAGTTTCTTAATCTCTTCAACAATTTGTGGATTTGCTAGTGTTGTAACATCTCCTGTATCTTGACCTTGAGCAATAGCTCCTAACACTCGTCGCATAATTTTTCCAGATCTAGTTTTAGGCATATCTGGGACTATCCAAACTCTTCCTGGTTTTGCAATTGGACCAATCTCTGTTGCAATAGTATCCGATATTTTTTTCTCAAGTTCAGGAGTGGAAGGAATTCCTGGTTTAAGAGAAACAAATACATGTGGTTTTACACCTTTAATTGGGTCAGGAACAGGTACTACAGCAGCTTCACCAACTTCATCAGCCATTAGCGCTGCGGATTCTAGCTCTTTTGTTCCTAAACGATGACCAGCAACATTTATTACATCATCAATACGTCCAAGAATTCTAAAATATCCGTCAGGAGCTTCAACTGCACCATCACCAGCAAAATAAGGCCAGTCATGCCAATCTTTACTTGTCTTATCTTTACAATATCTACGATAATAATTTTGTACGAAGCGATCATCATCACCCCAGATAGTTAACATTCTTCCAGGCCATGGATTCTTAATAATTATATTCCCAGCTTTACCGCAACCTTTAGGTAATGGATTTCCTTCATCGTCTAAAATTTCCGGATAAATACCTGGTACGCCTGGACCAGCGCTACCTGGTTTCATTTTATGAATACCAGGAACGGTTGAACATAGAAAACCACCTGTTTCAGTTTGCCAATATGTATCAACAATAACAGCCTCTTTTTTTCCAACTACATCATAATACCATCTCCATACATTTGGCTCAATAGGTTCACCAACTGTAGTCATATGCTTAAAGTGATAATTATATTTTGCTGGTTCTTCCGAACCGATTCTTCGTAATGCTCGAATTGCAGTAGGTGATGTATGAAAAATATTTACATCTAATTCTTCTGCAATTCTCCAAGGTCTACCTGCATCTGGGTGAGTTGGAACACCTTCAAAAATAACCGACGAAGCACCAAGAGCCAATGGACCATATACTATATATGAGTGTCCAGTAATCCATCCAATATCAGCCATGCACCAGTATACATCTTCAGGTTGAATATCTTGAATGTACTTGGAAGTACCAGTTACATATGCCATATATCCACCAATTGAATGCTGGGCACCCTTTGGTTTTCCAGTAGTTCCAGATGTGTACATTAGGAATAGTGTATCTTCTGCTTTTAAACTAACTGGTTCAACAATTTTATGATAATAATCTTTTATAATATCATTAACAAATACATCTCTTCCCTCTACCATTGGAGTTTGTCCAGAATATTTCCCTGCATATCTTTGCCAAATTAATACTTTTTCAACATGCTGTCCTTCTTCTTCAGCATGTTGAACAGCAATATCAGCTTTCTCTTTGTGATCTAATAAATTACCAGCTCTGTAATACGAATCAGCTGTAATTAAATATTTACTTTTTGCATCAACAATTCTATCTGCACAAGCTTTACCAGAGAATCCAGAAAAGACTTGTGAATGAATTACACCTAGACGTGCACAGGCTAACATTGTAATTGTAAGCTCTGGAATCATCGGCATATGCAGGGTTACAGTATCTCCAGCTTTTAATCCACAATAATCTTGAAGCACTGCAGCAAATTCGTTTACCTTTAGGTATAATTCTTGGTAAGTCATGTGAGTAATTGGCTCGTTCTCTGGTTCAGGAACAAAGTGGATTGCAGTTTTATTTTTATACTTTGCTAAATGACGATCCACACAATTATAACTTGCATTAAGCTTACCTCCAACAAACCACTTGAAAAATGGTGGGTTGGAAGAATCTAACATTGTGTGCCATTTTTCATCCCAATCTAATAAGTCACCATATTTTGAGTAGCATTCAGGGAAATTATCTTCTCCGAATTCTTCAAAAATATCTATATCCGATAAATTAGCTTGCTCAATAAATTCTTTGGATGGTTCAATGTATCCTTCCTCTTTCCAGTGAACAGCAATCTGAGATTCAGAAACATTTTCTTCGTTTTTTTTTGTTTCATCTATATTCATAAGTACTCCCATTTTATTTTTAATAAAAATTTATTTTTATAATGGAATAATTGTGCTAACTATTTAAGTTACTCTAATAAATTAAATTTTGCAATTTTCTTTTAGACTAACTACACCATTTGATTTTTTATTCTTCAACTAAGAATTAAAGTTTCTTCTTTTTTGATTTAGTATTTGATGTGATCCAGACCAGGTGAGGTTCATAATTTTATTTTTATTTTGAATACAAAAAAGCAATGAAAAAGAATACCTGCTTTTGTCGAGCTTTAAATAATTTTAAACTTGACAAGTGGTGATTTTTAGTTAACTTTAGTTAGTGATTATTAACTAACATGGCAAATTAAAAATATAAGTACTAAAATATGACACCTAGACAATCTGAAATATTAAGCGAATCGATTAAACTAATTGCAAATAAAGGCATTCAAGGGTTTACTATTAAGAATCTAGCAAATGCAATTGGCATAACAGAACCAGCAATTTATCGTCACTTTAAAAACAAGCAGGAAATTCTTGTTGAACTTCTTTCTCTTTTTAAAGAAAACAAAGAGAGTTTTATGAGGAATGTTCAAGCTAATAGCATTACTCCTATGAAAGATTTGAAAACTATGTTTGAAAATAGGTTTAGGTTTTTTGCCAATAATCCTGCAATTGCATCTGTTATCTTTTCCGAAGAATTATTTAGAAACGATCCCCTTCTTTCAAAAATGGTATTTGAAATAATGAAAGAGAATCAAAAAATAATATTGCAAATTATTTCTGCTGGACAGAAATCCTCTGACATAAAACCAAATGTAGCAGCTGAACAATTAGCTTTTATTATTACTGGTGCAATAAGACTTATTGTTACAAAATGGAGACTTTCAGAATATTCATTTGATCTTGAAAAAGAAGGGAAAAAGCTTTGGAAATCAATTGAGATACTAATTAAAGAGTAATTTTTTTACTAACCATGTAAGTGAGTATTCACAAACGCAATTTAAGGAAAGAAGATGGAAAAAATGTTGAACAAATTATTAAATGTGCCCTACATCGTTGTGGCAGTATCGATAATAATTTCTGCCCTCTTTTTTATGAAGATGACAGAGAATTCCAGAATGGAGACAAACCTCGATAAATATATGCCACATGATCATCCAGCATTTATTTATAGCGACCAAGCTGAAGAATGGTTTAGTATTAAAGATGGAATTATTGTAGCTGTTGAAAATCAAAATGGAATTTTTAACAAAGAAACTCTTGATGTAATTAAAGCGTTAACAAAAAAATTCCAGAAAATGCCAGAAATAGAAAAGGCTGATGTTACTTCCCTTTATACAGCAGATAATATTGTTGGAACCGAAGATGGAATGGATGTAAAAGCATTCTATAAAAGAACTCCTAAAACAGCCGAGAAGTTTGAAGAGCTTCGACAAAAAGTAAAAACTAATGAAATGGTTTACGGAAGACTTGTTTCAGAAAACGAGAAAGTAACTGTAATTATTTCAGCTATAAATGATGATGTTTTTACACAAGAATTTTACACTCATATTCTTGAAACAGCAGCCGAATTTAACACCGATGATATAAAGATTCACGTTGCTGGACGACCAATTATTGAAGGAACAATGGCACTACTCGGACCAGCTGATATGAAAAAAATGGTTCCAATTGTATTGCTTGTAATTGTAGTTGTTCTATTGATTACTCTCAGAAGTTTCAAAAGCACATTATTAACTATGCTTGTTGTTTTGTTCAGTACGTTATGGGCATTTGGTTTAATGGCGGTTGTGAATATTCCAATCTATGCGGTCTCCACTATGATACCCGTAATGCTCATTGCAATTGGCGTTGCCGATGGAATTCATCTATATAGTCATTTGCAACTTTTTATGATAAATAATCCTCTTGCTGAGAAGAATGAAGCTGTAAAGGATATGATTAAACATATGTGGTCGCCGGTTGTTATGACCTCTGTTACAACTGCTGTAGGATTTATTTCACTGCTTACTTCGCAAGTTTATCCAATTAAGTATTTTGGAATATTCACAGCATTCGGAGTTCTAGCTGCTATGCTTTTTTCATTAACATTAATTCCTGCTGGAATAATGATTTTAGGTTTACCAAAAATTAAAGCGAAAAAAGAGAAAGAGAAAGAGAACAATCACAAATTTGCATTCAACTTTGCAGAAAAAGTAATTAAATATCGTGTTGCATCAATGGTTGTTACAATTGCAATAATTATTTTTTCTATTGTTGGCATTGGTAAGGTTTGGATTAACTCAAGCTTCCTTGATAAATTTGAGAAGGATAGCGATATAGTTTTAACCGACCAATTTATAAATGCAAACTTTGGTGGAACATCAACTATCAATCTTATTTTAGACAGCGATGACAATGATGCATTTAAGAATCCGGAAATATTAAGAGTTGTTGACAAGATGCAGCAAACAGTTGTTGGAAATCTTGACTTGGCTGGTAATTCATTCACCTTAACAGATTATATTAAACGAATGAACAAAGTAATGCATGCTGATGATGAAGCATACAATTCAATTCCGGATAACTCTGATTTAATTGCACAATATTTATTACTCTACGAAATGTCTGGCGATCCTGAAAATTTATGGAAAGTTGTCGATTACGATTACGCAAAACTTAATGTAAACTTCCAAGTTAAAAGTGATAACTCAAAAGCTATAAACTCTGTTCTGGCAGAAATAAAAACTTTTGAAGATGACTTTGAAAAGCTCGGCGTTAAAATGAACTACGCTGGCTCTGGGTATAAAGCATTAATATTTACAGACTTAATTCTGGAAGGACAAATAATGAGCTTAGTTTTATCGCTTATTATTGTAATTGTCCTGCTGGGTATTATGTTTAAAAATATTAAGCTCGGATTTATTGGTGCAGTTCCTATTATCATTACTGCCACACTCAGCTTTGGAATTATGGGATGGGCTGATATTGCACTTAATACAACAACTGCGCTTCTCTCAAGTATTGCTATAGGAATTGGAATCGATTACGCAGTCCACTTTATTGAGCAATATAAATTAAATTCTAAAACAGGAGATAAATTACTAACTGCTCAAAAAACAATGGCTCATTCTGGGCGAGCAATTTCGTTTAATGCAATTGTTGTGATTGCTGGTTTCTTAGTTCTCTTATTTTCTGTATTCCCTCCAAACAGAGAGCTTGGAACGTTAGTATCACTTAATATGTTCCTAAGCTTTATTGGAACAGTAACAATTATGCTAAATCTATTATACAGATTGAACATCTATTTTGAAAAGAAGAAATAAATAGAATTATAATAGTCGTCATTGCGAATCCAACGGTATTTGTTAGGTGAAGCAATCTTTGAGAGATTGCCACGTCGTCCGAAAAACATCGGGCTCCTCGCAATGACCGATTTAATTAAAAAATATTTTATTCGCGTATTCGCGGCAAATATTTTTAATAAAGGAGAATAAAATGAAAAACTTAAAAATTACATCTATTGCTTTTGCAATACTATTGTTTGCAAGCACATCCATTTTTTCACAAGATATAACTGGATTAAACGTTGTAGAAAATGTTTACAACCGTGCGGTTGGCGAAGATATGACTGCCGATTTAACTATGGCACTTATAAACTCTAGTGGTAAAGAAAGAGTAAGAGAGATTAAACAATTCTCAAGAGACTTTGGTGAAATTGAAAAAAAAATTATGTTCTTCGTAAAACCAGCAGATGTTAAAAACACTTCATTTATGACTTGGGGTTACGACGAAGAAGGAAAAGATGACGACCAATGGATTTATTTACCAGCATTGAAGAAAACAAAACGTATTTCAAGTGATAGCAAAAGTGATTACTTCATGGGATCAGATTTTACATACGATGACTTAGGTGACCGCCATCCAACACAAGACACTCATGTAATTTTGCGTGAAGAAGAACTTGATGGAGAAGCTTGCTACGTTGTTGAATCAACTCCAAAAGATGAAGACTATATGTATTCAAAAACAATTACTTGGATTATCAAAGATAAATGGATTGGACTCAAAAAAGACTTCTATGATGAAGATGAAGATATACTAAAAACACTAACGGTTGAAAAATATACAGACATTAAAGGATTTTTAATAATTGACCACACTGAAATGAAGAACTCTCAAAAAGATCATAAAACAGTTATGGAATTAAAACACATCAAAGTTGATACTGGGATTAAAAAATCGAAATTCTCAGAACGAATGATGACACGAGGAATTTAGATAAATTCGAATGGATAATGGGAAATTGGGAAAAGAAAAACACAAACTCTGTCATTGCGAGGAGTGTCTTTTACGACGTGGCAATCTGTTAAATAAAGATAGTTTCAAGTCAACAGATTGCCACATCCAACAAAATACGTTGGATTCGCAATGACCGATAGAAAGAAAACAAAAGGTAAAAAAAAATGAAAAGAATAATTTTTATGATGCTAGTTGCATTTACATATAGTTCATTTGCACAAAGTGTAGACTTTTCTGGATATGTTAGAAACTACTCTGGAATGCTTGTAGGCAACGGTTCAAACGATTTTGTGATTTTGCAAAACACTTTTAACTTGAACATAGAAAAGAGTTTTGATAACTCTGCATTTAAAGTTAATCCAATGATCTATCACGACTTTTCTGACAGCTTAACTTTTAGATTACGTGAAGCATATCTCGATTTGTATTTTGACAATTTTGATTTACGTGTTGGTAAACAACAAATAGTTTGGGGTAAAGCCGATGGAGTTTTTATCACCGATATAGTTTCCCCAAAAGATTTATTTCAGTTTTTATTACCTGAGTTTGATGAAATCAGAATAGGAGTGGAAGGAGCAAAATTTGATTACTACATTGGCGACAATACATTTGAAATTGTATGGCTTCCAGTTTTTACTCCAACAAAATATGCCGATCCAAATTCTATTTGGGCTGTAACGCCTACGTTTTCAACTACTCCAACGTATGATCGCTCTAGATTAGAGGTGCAGCCCTCATTGGAAAACAGTGAGCTCTTTCTTAAATACTCTGCACTAACTGAATATATTGATTTTGAAATTATGGGCGGCTACATGTGGGATGATGACCCAACAATGTTTATCTCATTTGTAGCAGATGGTTCGGGCGGAATGGGGTTAGTCATTACTCCAGAACATAAAAGGCTCTCACTTGCAGGTGGTAGCTTTAGCACAACTCTCGGTCCAATAGTAATACGAGGAGAAGGGGCGTATTATTTTGGAAAATATTTTAACACAACAAATTCATCTGTTGATCAAGGAGTAATTCAAAAAGATTATATTCACTACATGGTTGGAACAGATTTTAATTTGTTTGATGTAAACTTTAGTATGCAGTTTATACAAAAAATAATTATGGACTATGAGGATGTTATAGCTTCATCATCATTGTTTAATGGTGAAACAAGCAACATGATGACATTCCTAGCACGTTACTCAATATTAAACGAAACCTTAGACCTTGAATTATTCTCATATTACGATTTTGAATTTGATGATGCATTAATTCGTCCAAGAATGTTATATGATTTCTCTGATTCTATTAATCTCCAATTTGGAGCAAATATATTTACTGGAACAGAAGGAACGTTTGGACAGTACGATAAAAATGATATGATTTACGGAAAAATTATTTACAGTTTCTAATTAAGGGAACTCAACTAAAAAAGGAAAACAAATGAATCGATATCAAACAGCTTCAATTGTCTTTGGAATTATCATAATTTCAACAATAACAAACTTTTCACAACAATCAAAAGCAGATGCAATAATTGGAACATGGTTGATGCCTGATGGTGCAGGTATAATTGAAGTAGTTAAAGAGGGCGAAACTTATAGTGGTAAAATGTTATGGATGAAAGAAAAAGAAGAAGATGGATCACCTTTGTTGGACAAAGAGAATCCTGATGAAAGTTTGCAAAATAGGGTAGTTGAAGGATTACACATAATGTCGGACTTTAAATACAAAGGTGAAAACGTATGGAGTGACGGAAAATTTTACGCTGTTTTAAAAGGTAAGCATGTTGAACCAGACTTTATATTAGTCGATAAAGACCATCTAAACATTGAGATTTCATTTTTTGTTTTCTCAAAAACAATAGAATTAACAAGGGTTGATGCTACAGAATACATGAAATAATATTTAATCAAAATGGTTTACAGTTTCTAATAAAGGAAACTCAAAAAAAGGAGAAACAAATGAACAGATATAAAATAGCTTTAATTGTCTTTGGAATTATCTTAATTTCATCAACAATGAGCTTTGCACAACTCAAAGATTCTGATTACAAAATCATAAATTATGCTAAAACAATAGAAGATGGTAAACCAGTATCTAAAAAAATGTTAGATAAAGGTGAGAGAAGAATTATTGCAGAAGTTACATTACGTGATGGTAAAGCTCTTGGAGTTCACACAGAAGACACACCATTTATGGTTTACGGTATTGCCGGTGAAGGTATTTTAGTATTAGGTGATAACGAAAAATCAATTCCAATAACACCAGGAGTTTTAGTAACAGTTGAAACTGGAGTTGCACACGATGTCATTGCAAAACAAAATCTATCAATTTTAGTTTTCAAATTAGTTGGTGGCAAAGAAATGAATGAGAATCAGAAAAAGCATGAAGAACATGAAAATCACGAAAAGAAAGAACACAACTAGGGATAAGCAATTCTTTTGAAGCCGACATAGATACAGATTGGAAAGTGAGTTGATAAAACTCACTTTGCAGTCAAAAATCATTAATACTAATTAAAATAGAATGATATTTTCAAAAAAAAATAATGGGGAAATAGAATGAAAATAGTTATTAAAATAATTGCGGTATTCGCATCAATTATTGGAATAATGGCAACAATAACTGGCGCACGAGTTTTACTCGGAATGTTTGATCCTGGTTATGAATATTTCACAGCACTAATCGTGTATAACATAATAATCGGTTTGGTTTCTTTGTTTGCTGGAGTTTTAATTTGGAAAAAAAATGGCAAGGCTTTTCTTGTAGCATCCCTTATTACAGTAGCTCACATAATTGTTTTTCTATTATTGAAAACTGTTTTTAGTGATATTATATCTGACCACAGTGTAAATGCTATGACCTTTCGCTCAGTAATTTGGATAATTATTTCTATTATAGTTTGGAAAGGTAATTCTACTTTTGATAAAACTAAAAAAGTGAACTAACATAATTAGACGACGAATGAGGCTGTCTCAAAAGTAGTGCTTGTCATTTCGAACGGAGAGAGAAATCTTCTACTATTCACGATATTTCTCATCCCAATAAGGCAGGATTCGAAATGATAGATTATTTTTAAAAGGACTTTCTATTGAAAAATTAGTGATTAAATAATGCTGTTTCCAATAGAACTCAGACGTCATTCTTTTTATCGATTTTACCTTTCTTTATTTTCTTCTTCTCTTCAGTTTCAATAAGATAATTATCCGAAGAAATTACACTTGCACCAATTTCTTTTTCGGCATCTTTTCTTGCTTTACCAGAAACTCCACCACCACGTTTTGCAACTTGTTTGTTTTTATCAAACGTGTTTGGTTCTTCCCTTTTAGAAATTTCAGTTGTTACTTTTTCACCCAACATATTAAAAATCAACTCCAAATCTGTCATGTGGTCACGTAAATTTTCTCTTTTTAGATTTTTATGTTTTTTATACTCACTCGGTGTCATTCCAAAAGTTGCTTGTGATATTTCTGCCGTTAAAATTGAGTATTCAATTTTGCTCTCGATACCCCTCTCTTTCCACTCGTCGGTTAAATTTTGTCTTATTGCAATTCCGCGTAGGCGCTTATCTATCCATTCTTTTGAGTAGCCCTTTTGCTCATACAACATTTTCATTCTTTGTTGAGCTAATTCTGGGTCTTCAATTTCTTGAACTCTTTCATAACCTACTTTTGCCAACCAACGTTTAAATGGTTCAGCCTTTGGAGATGGAATTGATTGAATTATGCGAAAAATGTTTTCAGTATTCCCAGCAAGTATTTTTCTTTTTTTACCAGTTTCGGTAAGCATTTCTACCTGGGGACAATTTGTCCCCAGGTAGACTTTCAGTTCGTTATCTCTTTTTCGTATTTTTTTTAAGTAGTCTGTGGGGTTAACCGAATCTGTTAATACCTCAACAACATCTACAACTGAGAAATACCACTCATCACTGTGGATTGTGCGTCTTATTCCCTTCCCTTTAAATATTGCTATTTTATCGCTCATTTTTGCTCCCTTTTTTTATCACTTAAAGTTGCCGCTAAATTTTTGACAACTCCTTATTTGTTTTTGCCTTTATACTTCTCTGGCTTAAAAAGTCCTTCTGTATATTGCTGATATAAATAGAACAAATATTCTATTCTACTAATTTCTGTTGGGAATGGTTGAGGTCGGTAGCACAAATCAACTGCTTTATCTAAGTCAATATGAGCTTTTACTAACTTTGGAGGCATTGTTAAAGGATTATATAAATCTGCAAGACTACTATTTACAAATTCTTTTCTAACATCTAAAACTTTTTGTGCTTTTTCTTCTACTCTTTTTTTATTCTTTTCACTTGGATCTTTTGGCCAAGGAAAGTTATTGTAAACAATTGTGTTTGAATAACTAATTCTTGATTCCAATCTACCACAAACATATTTTGTCCATATGACATGCATTATAGATGTCATCACACCAAAAACATAAAAATCAGCATTTGGTAACATTTGAATTTTATTACTTGCGATAACATCTTTTGATAAATAAGCAATAGGAATATAAACTCTATTTTCAGACGAAACTTCAGGAATTGCAAGATAGTTTGAAGAAGGTTGAGAAATTTGAGCAAACAAAGTAGGGGTAGTGGCTTTTAGTCTTGTTATTTCTGCTTTACTTTTCAATCTTGTCTGCCTTACACATTCAATTCTTTTTAAAACTTCAGGTAGTTTACTTAATTTATCTGGAGTAATATCCTTCAACCATAAACAATATCTTAAATGATTATTTAGAAAATCACGCCCACTTACAAATGGTTTTATCCATTGGTATGCTCCTGGTTCTTTTTTCAAAAACTCATTTTTCTCAGTTTCATTTGAGAATAATAAACAACCGCCATCAGTTGGTTTATTACCCCAAATCATTTTGGGCACGGAACAAATTGGTTCTGATCTGTTTGTTATTATTACGTTTGAAGTATCAACCAAATATGGGGAGATATTCTTAGCTTTTAACTTATGAGGTTCACCTTTAATATCTTCATATTCAAAAAGATATTTTTCACTATTTGCAAAATTAGAAAAGCCTATAATTACTACATGAACTGCAGCATTTCCCTTAGCTTCATTTCCCCACTTAAAAGTTCTATGAGCAAAATGAATACTTATTTTGTAGTTAGTTATTAAATCATTCCAAAGTAGCCCAATTTGCTCACCTTGTACAATTGAATTTGTAGAAACAAATGCTACCTTAGTGTGAAAATGTGAGTCGTTTGTATTCAAATATTTAAAAGCTTTTAGATACCAAGCAGTAAAAAAATATAGTACTTTAAACCCCTTCTTCCCTTCAAATACAATATCCATATCTTTCTTTTGCTCAACACTTTGATAATGATGTCCAACAAACGGTGGATTCCCAAGTATATAATCAAACTTAGTTTGATACTTTTGTTGTTCTTTTTCTAAATTGTTCGTATCAATAAAATTTACATATTTTGCTTTAATACTTACATTCTCATAATGTGGCGTTGGTTCAGCCACTATGCTAATATTAACATTATCCGCAGAAAGGTCGTAATACGTACCAAATATTAATGAGTTCCAATCAACTCTAAGTGCGTTATCATTTACAATTTTAGCTGATTTTTTAAGTGGCAACCGTATAAAGTAATTTCCAAATTCTTTTGAAAATATCATATTCATTTGATGATCCATCAACCAAAGTGCTACTTCGGCAATTCGTGCAGGAAATTCATCATACTCAATTCCAAAAAACTGGTCAACATCCAACCAGACAAGTGACTCGAGTGAAAATGATTGTTGATTCTCTTGTTGAATTCTTAAAATTTCTAATTCCAACAATCGCAATTCTCTATAGGTTATTACCAAGAAATTTCCGCATCCACAAGCAGGGTCTAAAAATTTAAGGGTAGAAAGTTTTTTATGGAATTCGTTTAACTGATTTGCGTTCCCTTTTACTTTTTCGAACTCATCATATAACTCATCCAAAAAAAGTGGCTTAATAAGTTTAAGTATATTTTTCTCAGAGGTATAATGTGCCCCAAGGTTTCTTCGCTCTACTGGGTTCATAACAGATTGAAACATAGAGCCAAAAATTGCGGGCGATATTTTACTCCAATCCAAACCACTACATTCTAAAAGAATACTTCGCATTTTGGAATTAAACGCCGCAGTCTCAAGACGTTCTTCAAACAATTTACCATTTACGTACGGAAATTTATTTAAGTGTTCATCTAAAGAAATTTGTCTTTTCTTTTTCGGTTTATTTAGTACTTCAAAGAACTGCCCTAAAATTGCACCTAAATCACTACCATCCTCTTTGATCTGCCCCCCAATTAGTGTACATAAAGAAAAGCCAGTATATTAGTAATAAT
>CBDUTO010000089.1:0-18580 GCA_965370315.1 uncultured Melioribacteraceae bacterium | reverse complement strand
TGCAATTTCAAATTTTTCAGCTAATTCAAATTGCCTCACCTTGTTTAGTGTATTCATATCTGGAAAGGAATCTAAAACAACTTTTCCAGCTTTATAGTGTAAATTTAAAACGTTCTCTATCTTTGAATAGATAAATTTCTTGAAGCCTTCATTAACAAAGTTTGTATTTCTTGTTTGTGTAATTGGATGAAGAATATTTTTAATTCTAAGATTATTTACTACTATCTGAATTTCGTCAAAATCAGCTTTAAGAACCGATGTAATTAAACTACTTGATATTTCAACCTGAAATAGTGAGATAACTTCTAATATTCTTAATTCTTTTAATGAGAGATTTCTTAAGATAACTTCGAATATCTTATTCTGAGATGTTAAAAGAGATGTAATTTTATCATCATCGTACTTAATTTCAAACTTGCTATTATTAAAAGAGATTATCTCTGTAATTATTAGTTGTAAAAGAAAATTAGAAATAGAAGCTGGGTTCCTTTCGGAAAATGAAATAATTAGATTTACTAATTCACTATGAGGAACTAGTTTATAAAAACTTTTGTGAATTAAATTTATTATCTCTTGATCATTAAACGGTTCTAATAAAATTGTTTCTCTTTCACTATTTTCGTTAAATTCAATTCTCCCAATATCAGTAATTCCTAAAACAATTTTTATTTGATTAGCCAATAAGATTGGGAATAATTGCAGTAGTAGCTCAATATTGTGTGCTTCAAATTTATCAAAATCATCAATTAGTAACACAAAATCACTATTTGACGATATTTTTGAAATAATTGTTTTTAATTCAATAAGTAAATCTTCCGAATTATCATCAATATGAAGTGATACATATTGTATTAGAGAATCATCTACAGATTTAAACACTTTCTCATTGAAAAGTAATCGACTAAAAAACTGTTGCCAAAAATTTGAAGCTGAAATAAAATTATTAGTTTTTATATGAACTAATCGTGAAGAACTTTTAGCAAAATCCTCTAGCAAACAACTCTTTCCACTTCCATGTTCTCCAATTAAAGTACATATTTTACCCCAGGAATCACTTTCTATATAATTTAATAATTTATGAGATGAATTTTTTCTATCAAAATATGTTAGAGCAGTATTCAGATTGATTTTTTCTTCAAAATAGATTTCTAAACTGAGCTCATCAATTATTTCTAGGCTAGTAGAATATCTATTTTCAGGTTTTTTAGATAATAGTTTGCGGATAACTTTTATTATTTTAGGTGAGTATTTACATGAAGGAAATTGAAAATCTCTTTCAATATGGGCTCTAAATATTTCAAGTTGGCTTCCATTACGAAATGGATACTTTTGATATGCTAAATGATAAAGGACAATGCCTAATGAATAAAAATCTACTCGGTAATCAATTTTTTCTTTCTTAAGAATTTCTGGAGCTAAATATTCTGCACTACCTTTAAAATAATTTTCTTCTAGATTTGGAAGATATCTTGCTAAACCAAAATCAATTATCTCAACCTTTAGTTCACCAGAGGTACTAGCAATTAATATATTCTCTGGCTTCAGATCAAAGTAAATATAGTTGGACTGATGAATATATTGAAGTACTAAACTAATTTGTTTGATAACATTTATTAAATTAGCCTCATCCTGAAGCTCAGCACACTTATCAAACTGAACACCATCTATTCTTTCTAGCGTCATGAATTTATCATTTTCAGAAATACTAAACCTTGACTTGTAATCATCATCTAGCTTTAGAATTGTACCTTTATCGAATGCAGAAATAATGTTTGGATGATTTAAATTTTTTATTATTCCAAATTCATTATTAAAAGAATCTATTTCTGAATCGTTGGCTGTATACTGTAAAATTTTAATTGCAATTTTTTCATTTGGAAAAAACTTATCTTCACAAGCAAAGACTTTACTTCTGCCCTCTCCTATTTTATTTAATATTTTATATCTATTATTAATCATCTAATATTGTTGGGTTTATTGTTTTTTTAATTTTTTCTCCGAAACTGTTTAGTGATAGTAAAACTATCACTAGCGCTAAAGAGGGTATTGCTAACAACCACCAAGCAGTTGCCATATATTTTTGACCTGAGAGTATCATGTTTCCCCAAGAGGGGTAATTAATTCCAACTCCGAGACCTAAATAACTAAGTGACGACTCTGCTAAAATAACATTACTAAACTGAAATACAATAGCAACAGTTAAAGAAATAATCAAAATTGGAAATATTTCTTTGAATAATAATTTCCAAAATGATAATCCTATTTTGCGAGAAGTAATAAAATAATCTTTCTCGATAATTGATGCGACCTCACTTTTTACAACTTTAAAAATGCTCATCCATCCAGTCAATCCTAGAACTACAATTACGGCAAAAATGGAATTTCCCCAAAATGCTAGAATCATTATTACAAAAAATATTGCTGGAATTGCCAGAAACATATCTGTAAATCTGCTTAACGCTAAATTAATTAATCCCCCATAATTCGCTGCTAAGAATCCAAAAGTCACTCCAATAACTAATGATATTATTACTGTAAGTAAAGCAATAAAAAGTGAAACTCTTGCACCATAAATAATTCTAGAAAATATATCTCTTCCTAATTCGTCAGTTCCTAAATAATATGTTTTTGTATAAATACTTTCGCTATTACCTGATAAATTAATTTCCTTTTTTGTGATGCTTTTCCCTTCTGAATAATATATCGTGTCACTATCCATTCTAGATAAATTAACAAATATTTTATCTGAAATAGTTTCCCTATTAATTATTCTATTTTTCATGTTCTCAAAATTGGTATCTATATTACTACTATTTGTAATATCAATAATTTTAACAGAAGAAAATGGAGATAGAAATCGTGTAGCTCTAATATCAGTTTGAACGTTAGGGTGATAATTGGTTATTACTGGAGAAAATAAAACCGAGAATAATAACACTACAAAAACAAAAGATGAAAAATCTATTTTTTGCTTCAATACTTTAATTCTGTTCCGATATTTTATAAAAATAATTGGAATAATAAAAAAAGATATAACAGAAATAAATAGATCAATAGTTAATAAATCTATTTTACTAAAAATAGTTTTCGGATTAATAACTAATTCTACAACGAAGTATCCAAATAGCTTTAGACCACTATATAGAAAATCATAACGCACAATAATAATTAGAGTAAACAGAACAAGTACAGTATTATATAAGGTTATTTTTTTTAACACTAGGATACGAGTCCTTTGAATAGTCTTTTATCGATGATCACTCTTAATAAATCTGCCAACAGATTAACAAGCATAATAATTATCGCTGATGTTAATACTGTTCCAATTATTAATGGATAGTCACGAGTAATTACCGCACTCATAGTTAATCTTCCCATTCCAGGTAGGGCAAAAATAGTTTCTACAATTACAGAGCCACCTAGCAATATCCCATATTCAATGCCAGCAACCGCAATTACAGAGTTAATAGAATTGGGGAAAACATGTTTAAAGAATACTTTCTTTTTAGCTATACCTATTACTTCAAGATTTTTAATAAAGACTTTATTCAAGTTACTTTTTACTGAATCCAATAAATACTTGTAATAAATAGGAATTCCAATTAAACTACTAGCAACTAAAGGTAAGATCAGATGTTGAATAATATTCCCAATTCTTTGAAAAACATTTAATTCCTCAAAACCGAATGATGTTAATCCAGAAGATGGGAATAGATTTAGCTGATATGAAAAAAAATAGATTAGAAAAACACTTGTGATAAAAACTGGAACTGAATAGATTGATAAATTAATATTAGATAAATATTTAGCTAAGATTTTCGAATTAGAATTAATAACATAATAAACTAATAGAAATGAAATAACTATTTGAGATAGAAATGCCAATGTTGCAAAAACAATTGTAAACTTTAAGTAAGGAAATATTACTGTAGCAACAGATTCACGATAGTTATAAGAAACACCAAGGTCACCTAAAAAAACATTTTTAATAAAGGAAAAATATTGTGTTATAATTGGACTATTCAAATTGTATGAATCTGAAATCTCTTGATAAAGTTCTGGACTAAATTTTGGAGATAAATATTTATGAGCCGGATTGCCCGGTGCAGCATGAATAATAATAAACACAAAAGATACAACAAGAAATAGAACAAGGATTGATGATAGTATTCTTGTTAGTATTATTTTAATGTAATCATTGTTCATAATTTATATTATTGAATTGTCCAGTTCCAAGAATGTTTAATAGCTCCAAGTGGATCTATTTCAACATTCTCTATTCTGTTATTATAACATGCAATATTATCTATCCAATACAAAAATGTATATGGTTGATCTTCATACAAAATATTTTGAATTTCATTATATATAATTACCTCATCTTCTTTTTCTGCACTACTTAGTCTATTGATTAGTTTATCTAATTCCTTATTCTGATATGATGAGAAATTGAGTGGTGTATTAGATAAATCAGAATACCATGAAATGTTTAAGTTCACTGGAATTGGTACAACCCATGCAGCCATCCATGCATCAAATTGTTTCGAGAATAAATTATCAATAAATAGTCCTAATTCATTCGATTCAATTATCAAATCAATTCCAATTGCTTTTAGATTATTTTGGAATAAAGATGCTGCAAACTCACGTCTTGGATTTCCTGATGGAATATGAAGTGTAAATTCGAACTCAACACCATCTTTATCAATTGTACCATCTCCATTGGTATCACTCCATCCCTCAGCCAATAGAATTTCTTTTGCTTTAGTAGAACTGTACCGAAGTGGTATTATTGTAGAATCATAAATATTTGTGAATATTGGAGAAAGTGGGGTTGATGCAAGTTGACCATAACCATTTAAATACTCTTCTGTTACAACACTTCTATTTAGAGCGTAGGTCAGAGCTTCACGTACCTTTGCTGATCCAAAGAGTTTATGAGGTTTAATTACAGCATTTTTATAATGCTCTGGAGAAATATTATTCCATCCTATATAATCAAAGTCACGACCTGAAATTGGAATAACACTTAAATGCTTATTCTGTTTTAACTCATGCATGTCATCTGTTTTAATATCTTCCATCATATCAATTTCACCATGTGTAAGCTGGTTAAGACGCATCTGATACTCTGGAATAACTTTAAATACAATTTTAGGAATTGAATTTTTACTCAAAAAAAATGAGTCTTCATTTTTTGCTAACACAATTAATTGTTCTTTTTCCCATCTTTCAAATTTGTATGGACCATTAGTTACTAACGTTTCTGTAATAGTTAACGTAGCAATCTCTTCCCTTTTATAATTCTCAAAATAGTGCTTTGGTAAAATTGGATGATCTATTTCTAATAAATCTGGATTGGAATCTTTCTTAAAATTTATTTTTAATTTATTACCCTCAAGTTTTTCAAAAGTTTTAGAGATGTCAATTTTACCATTCTCTTCTGTGTAGAATTTATCAAAAAATCCGTAGGCTCTACTTTTCACTATTGGGTCGGAATAAATATCAAATGAAAATATTACATCATCAACTGTACACTTGGTACTATCAGACCAAATGATATCATTTCTAATTTCAATTGTTAATGATTCTTTCTCACTTCCCCACTCCCAACTCTTTGCCAGCATTGGCTTATATTCAATTTCACCAATTGAAGAATCCCAACCACTTTCAAGTAATGAAAGGAACATTAGTTCCGTAATGTTACCTTCTTCAACACTGAAAGAATAAATGGGATTTATAGTTTCAATATCATTAGGGATTCCAATTACTACAAAATCTTTACTCTCTTCATTTGAACAAGAAATGAATAAAAAGGAAATAAATAGAGAAATGGAAATAAATTTTTTCTTCATAATATTTTAATATTTATTTATAAGATTAATAACCAATTTATTATTTTGAATGCTAATTACAAAAGTATTTTTAATAAACATATTAATAGTAAATGCTAACAGCAAATATAAAAAGTATCAGAATAAAAAAGAGTCATGAAAATAAGAGTCTAATAAGAGATATTAACTTCACTCTCACTCCAAATAATATATATACAATAGTAGGAGAAAACGGAAGTGGGAAATCGACATTGCTTTTAGCTCTAATAAATTTACTTGATAAAAATGACTTTGGCATTGAGGGTAGAATAGAATTAGACGGTGTTAATCTTCTCGAACTTTCTGAAGGTGAGTTTTTATCTCTCAGAAAAGAAAATTTTAGATTTATTTTTCAAGATCCTATCTCTTCATTAGATCCGCTGAAGAAAATTAAATACTATTTCGAATTATCAAATTTTAAATTGAAAAGTATTGAAACAGAACTTAAATATTTTCAATTACCCAACTATGCAGAACTATCTCAATTATATCCGCATCAATTAAGTACAGGTATGGCTCAGAGAATCAATATTGTATTGGCGCTGTTAAGCAATCCAAACATTTTGCTTTTAGATGAACCAACTTCTGCATTAGATTTACCAATAATTAATTTGCTTCTTCATAGATTGAAGAAATATGTGAGACAAGAAAATAAAATTGTGCTTCTTATTACACAAGATGTTCCCTTTGCAAAAGTTATAAGTGATTATATCTCACTAATGAAAGAAGGAAGTCTTTCGCAATTTACAACTCCAGAAATATTTTTTAGTAATGAAGGTTAAATGATTGAGTTAAATAATATATCATATTCTGTCTCTAATAATTTGTTCTCTTCAAAAAACAAAAAAACAATTCTTTCGAGTATTTCATTTAGTATTAAACAAGGTGATATTTTAGGAATAATTGGTGAGTCAGGAGCTGGGAAAACTACGCTTGGTAAAATAGTAGCTGGAGTTCTTAAAGCATCTTCTGGAGATATCAACTACAATTCTATTTCGTTCGATGAAATACAAATTCTATTTCAAAACAGCTCTGAACTTATAAACCCATATCGAAAAGTAGAATCTCTTCTATCCGATACTACTAACGGAGATAAAGATATAATAGAGAATCTAATTGCAAAAGTTAAACTTGATGAATCTGTGTTAGAGAAATATGCATTCCAGTTAAGTGGAGGTGAAAGGCAACGAATTGCATTAGCACGTATTTTAGCAACTACTCCAAAACTCTTAATAATTGATGAACCATTTTCCGCACAAGATTTTAACTCACAGTTAAATTTAATGAAGCTCTTTAATGAACTAAATATAAGTACTGGATTGACAATTCTATGCATCTCTCATGATTTAGAAATAATGAAGAAATTCACAAATAAACTAATTGTAATGAAAGGTGGGATTATTGTTGAAGACAATTTAACTACCGAAGTGATTAGTAATCCTAAAGATAAATACACAAAGTTCCTTTTTAAAGCATCCGATTACCAACTTACAGATGAAGACTTTAACATCAATCTGTAGTAGAAATCACAACATCTTTTTAACCTTTGACATTGAAAATATTTTTAATTATTTATATCAATTCTAATTTAGTAAATAGAGGTAATAATGAATTATAAGAGTATAACGACTCTAATCCCAATCTCTTTTTTGATACTCTTAATCGTATCATGCTCATCTACTAAGGAACCACCAACAACCCTTCCAAGTAAAATTGCTCCTAATAACTGTAGAATTAATGGAACTATCATTAGCATTGAAGAAATAATTGATCCTTCGGGCCCTTGTTCTACTAACCCATGTGTTGCTAATGTAATGATTAGCAATGTTATAGGAACTGGTTCTAGTTTTAAAATACCATTGGTGAAAAATGACACAATAAATGTGAAATTTGCATTTACTCTATCAAAAACTTCCAAGGATCTATTTCCAAATTTGAATAAATCATTTCCTGGATTAAAAGTAGAGGATAAATTTATTGCTGATGTTGAAAAAATTGAAGCTTTAAAACTAGGTATAAAGAATAATCAGATTGAGTATAGAATTTTTAATTACGATAAAATAGACTAGAGGATAGCTATGAATATAAGAACTAAACTTTTATTATTTTCCATTTCAGCAGTATTTTCATTTTTTACTTTCAATAATAACACAGATGAAAAGTTAGAATCATTAAAGCAGAAATCTGAGTTGGGAAACAAAGATAATCCAATTAAAAGAGCTGAGTATGAGTTCAGAATGTTAAAAAACCCTACTACTGGAAAAATTCCAGAAGGAATTAGACGTAACGAAATTGAATTTGCAAAAAACATTCCATCAGTAAAAGAGAATATGTTGAGTAAAGGAGTTTCAACAATTCAAGCTTTAGATTTTCAATCGAGAGGGCCTGTAAATAGAGGTGGTCGTGTTCGAGCTCTTGGTATTGATGTTAGAAGTACATCCTCTAGTTCTGTAATAATTGCTGCTGGGGTTTCTGGTGGGATATGGCGTTCAACAAACAACGGTGCTTCTTGGGTGCAAACTTCACTACCCTCTCAATTAAATAGTGCTACATGTATTGCTCAAGATATACGAGCTGGTCATCAAGATACATGGTATGTTGGAACTGGTGAATCATATGGCAACTCAGCTAGTGGAGGTGGTGCAAGCTATCTTGGAGATGGGATTTTCAAATCAACAGATAATGGATTAAGTTGGAGTTTATTACCTTCAACCTCAACAAACACTCCGCAATCTTTTGATAATTTTTTCTCTTTTGTTCATAACATAGCAGTGAATCCATCAACAGGTGCAATTTATGCTGCAACACTAAATGTTGTTATGAGTAGTAAAGATGGTGGCGCTAATTGGGAATTGGAATTAAGTAATGCAGCAAACTCATCTTTTTCAGATGTAATTTCAACACCTTCGGGTCAAATTTATGCTTCAATTAATAGCAGTGTAGATGATAGTGGTATATGGAGAACAATGAATGATGGTGAATCATGGACGAATGTAACTCCTTCTGGTTTCCCATCTGTATATAATAGAGTTGTTATAGCTGTAGCTCCTTCTGATGAGGGAAGAGTCTATTTACTAGCAAATACTCCAGGCAGCGGAAAAGATGGACATAGCTTTTGGGTATCGAATAATGGCGGTGTAACTTGGAATGATTTCTCAAGCAATATTCCTGACACTGAAGGAAATGTTGGTGGTTATTCTTCTCAAGAAAATTACAATATGGTAATTGCAGTAAAACCAAATGATCCGGATTTTGTAGTTTTTGGTGGAACTAATCTTCATCGTTCTACAAATGGGATGACTTCAAAATTGGAAAATACTTTTGCTAATTGGATTGGAGGATATTCAGTTACAAATGATATTTCTCAATACCCAAATCAACATCCCGATCAACATGCTTTAGTATTTGCTCCATATAATTCTAATATTCTCTTTGCTGGTGATGACGGTGGAGTTCAGGTTTCCAATGATATTTCTCGAAGTACTGTTGTATGGAATGATATTAATAATGGTTTTATAACTTCTCAATTCTACTCAATAGCAATGGATCAATCTGCAAGTGAAGACCCTATTTTATTAGGGGGTTTACAAGACAATGGACATTACTTTGTAAATTCTACTAGTAGTACTTCTAATTGGGTTGAAATGCCATTCGGTGGTGATGGTTGTTTCACAGCTATAGCAAACGGAAAAAATTATTATTATATAGAGACACAGAATGGGTTTCTTGGTAGATTGCAATTAAACAGTTCTGGCGCCTATACTACTTGGACTCTTGCACAACCAGATCATTCAACCAACTATTTATTTGTTAATCCATATGTACTAGACCCAAACAATTCAAACATGATGTACTTTATAGCTGGTGATTCTCTTTGGAGGAACAGTGACTTAACTGCAATTCCAAACAGTAGCACTAGTCCTACAAATGTTAATTGGAGCGTTCTATCAAATACAAGAACAGGTAATATTATCACCGCTGTTTCTGCTTCAACAACACCAGCAAATATTGTCTATTATGGAACAGCTGATGGAAGAGTTTTTAGATTAAACAATGCAAATACTGGAAACCCTTCTCCTACAAGTATTTCTAGTGATTTACCAAGCGGTGCTTATGTTTCATCAATAGCTATTGACCCCAACAATGCAGATAATGTTCTTGCAGTATTTTCAAATTATGAAGTTATTAGTCTTTATTATACATCAAATGGTGGCTCAACATGGACAGCAGTTGCTGGTAATTTGGAAGATAATGTAGATGGAACTGGTAATGGTCCTTCGTGCCGATGGGCTTCAATTACAAATTTTGGAGGTGGAACAACATACTTTGTAGCAACAAGTGCTGGGCTATATTCAACCAGTACTCTTAATGGAATGTCCACCGTGTGGGCTAAAGAATCTCCAGATGGAATTGGCGTATCGGTTTGCACAATGGTTAAAACTAGAGAAGTTGATGGAAACGTAGTGGTTGCGACACATGGTTCTGGTGTTTATAGTGCTATGTTAACTGGAGATCCAGGTGGTGGCGAAGGCGAAATATTTACAGAGAATTTTGATACTGAAACTTTCCCTCCAACTGGATGGACTCAAAATATTACAAGTTCTGAGAATACATGGAAAAGTGGAAATCCAACTGATAATCCTTTTACAAGTGTTGATCCAACAAGTATCTATTCTGCCATTTGCCCATGGGTAGCTGCAGATCAGGATGAACTACTTATCACTCCTGCAATAAACTTACCTCCAGGAGATGTTACACTCAACTTCTACGTTGGGCATAGTACAAACTGGTTAGTAAGTGCAACAGTTGCATTGTATATTACTTTGGATAATGGTGCAAATTGGACTTACCTTTGGGAAGCTGAAAATGATGGTGCTGGTTGGATCTGGCGTGAGATTTCTTTTGATCTAAGTGCATATGCAAATAATAACAATGTCCATCTTGCATGGCGCTATGTTGGAAATGATGGGGATTTAATTGCTATTGATAATGTAGTTATTCTCGGAGAAACCGTTGATGTTGAAGACGAAAGTGTTCTACCTACTGAATTTGATCTAGCTCAGAATTATCCGAATCCTTTTAATCCAACAACTACAATTAACTATTCAATTACTAATAGTGGCTTGATCTCCTTAAAAGTATATAATATTAGAGGTGAAATAGTTAAGGAGTTAGTGAGAAAAAATCAATCTGTTGGTAAGTATTCTGTAACATTCGATGCATCAAACCTTGCATCTGGAACTTATATTTACGAACTAAAGAGTAATGAAAATAGAATTTCAAAAAAAATGTTATTGATTAAATAGATTGTCAGATATCAGACTATCAGATTTGAGACAAAAGATTGTAGAGGCGTTCTGTTGGAACGCCTTTAATTAAATAGAAAGGAGATTTTATGAAGAAAATAATTTCCACATTACTAATCACAATTATGGTCATATCATTTCTGTTTTTTACAGCTTGTTCAAGTGATTTTGCTTTTGTAGATAGAGGCATTAGATATATCCATTCCAAAATTAATACAGCAAATAAAACATCCATTGTTTTACAAGATGGTACAGTTTGGGGATTTGGTCACTTCTCTATTAATACTCCAGGTAATGATGTAATTATTACATACTACGAATCTAGTATAGGAGGAACTGCTTACATTAATGGAATTGAACAAAGTGTTTCCTTCTTAGGAACAACTTATTATGAAGGTAGTATTAATGATATCCTACAATTTAATGAAGGAAGATTAACTTTTATTTCGAATATTGATTCCAGCGGAACAATTATATCACTTGATGATAGTACTAGTTGGATAGTGAGACCAGACCAAAGATCGGAAGTGAAAAAATGGGAACCAAATGAAACAATAATTCGGGATAACGGAAAACAATTCATTATTAATCCAAGAACTTATCAAATGGCTGCGGTTCAACAAATGAAAGCAGATAATAAATAATGAATCTAAAGGTATTAATTCAAATTACCTTCATTCTATATTTATTATCAAATACATTTTTAGTAGCTCAGAACTCCGCTCTTTATGGAACAGTAATTGATAAAGATAGTGGGAAACCAATTAAAGATGTGAACATATATCTTGCAAATACTCAAATTGGAGCTACATCAAATAAATATGGCTATTTTGAAATTAGAGACTTACCTCAAGGAACATTTACAATTGTTTTATCTCATATATCCTATTACTTTGTTAAAAAAGAGATTAAACTAGTTCGTAAATTTAATGATTTAGGTCTTGTTGGATTTTCACAAAAAGCCCATGAATTAGAGACTGTACTTGTTTCTGATGATGAAGATGATACTTGGGAAGATCAGTTTGAGTTTTTTAGGAATAATTTTATTGGCGAAGGTAAAAACTCTGATAGCACTTTTATTAAAAATCCATATAAAATAGATTTTTATGAAAAGAATGGGAAACTCCTTGCCTCTTCTACTGAACCAATTGAAATTACAAATAGATCCCTAGGTTACAAAATAAAATACTTTTTGGATTACTTTGAAGCAACAATTGACTATACAAAATTCTCTGGAAATGCAGTCTTCATTCCCCTTTCGTCAAAGTCTAAATCTGATTCTATCAATTGGGTAGCAAATAGAAGTGAAACTTACAGAGGTTCCTTTCGTCATTTTTTGGAAATTCTTAATGATGGATATTCAATATTTATGGGTAACTCTGAATTAAATGAATTAAGCAATAGCTCTTTAATCGATTCTATTAGTTTAAGTAATAGTTTTCCTAATACTCGTTACTCGTCAATGAAAGCAAGGTACAGTTACAAAATTGATTCTCTCACATCAAAGAGTGATTCACTACTAAATGCTAATGACTTTATAATTTATTATGTAAAAGAAGTTCCTTGGGAAGCCCCCCATCCTTTTGGAGAAATTCCAATCTCTACAAGAAATTTATTATCTGATGGAAATATTAAAACCGAACGATATCTAAAATTTGCAGATTATTTAAGAGTCTATTATGTTCCAAACTATGAGGAAAACAAATACCTTTTCAATTCTGAGGTTAGCTATATCCCAAATATTGAAGGTTCATACATATCTTTAGAAAAAGATTCTGTTATGATTGACATCAACGGTAGATATTATGACAAATTTGGAATTCATACATTTGGTTGCTTTGGACAAGAACGAATTTCTGATATGTTGCCTTATGAGTATGTGTATAATGTTAAAAAGGATAATGAATAATTGTCAGACATTTTGCAAGTAGATTAGGAATAGTATTATCAATCAGAGTAATACTATTCCTTTAAAAACCATAACCATTATTTCAATAGCAACATCTTCTTCACTTCTTTAAAATCACCAGCAAAAATTGAGTAGAAATATACTCCGCTTGTTAAGTTACTTGCATTAAATTCTACTTCAAAACTTCCAGCTCTGTGTTCTTTATTTACAAGAGTTGAGACTTCCCTACCCAAAATATCATAAACTTTTATTTTTACAAAATTACTTTCCGGAACCTCATATTTAATCATTGTAGTTGGATTAAATGGGTTCGGATAGTTTTGACTAATACTGTAATTAGTAACAATACTTTCCTCTTTTACATCAACTACATTTCTTTCAAACCAATAAACTGCTTGAACAATTGGAGATAATTCACTTGTACCATATGCAAAATTATCTGGTTCTGAATACACAAGCATAGGGTCATAACTCATGAAAGCAACTTGATTACCTGCTGATAACATTCTACTTGTTCCAACACTGTAATTTGCCCCATCTTTCCCAATTGCTTGCATAAATACTTCATTATCCTCAGCAACTAAAAATGCATCAATCTGGTTAAGCATAAACCTATATTCAACAGCTTCATATTCCTCATTAGAAAAATGCGAATATAAAGCATCCCCCAATATAGTGTTTTGCTGTGGTATTATTTGAGTGATTGAATCACCCTCCTGGCCAATAAAATTAATATTTTGTCTGCTATTTGTAATACCAAGAATGTCGTATTCAAAATCTCCAAACGCGTATGTTGTATCACAAGACTCTACAGATTTAGTAAAATAATTCTGCCCGCAAAGAAAATAATTTCTAACTGAACTACCACTAATCCACTCTTTTATAACAGCTCTATTATCATAATCTGGTTGGTTTGAACAAATCTCAAAAATATTGTCATATTCATTAGCCATTTCAATTGAGAGAGATGTTGCTGCAATCTTTTCAAAAATTTGATATAATGAATCCTCTAATCCAAATGAATCCTCAAATTGGATAAAGTAGTAATCTTGTGGATATCCTTCTGTAGTCTCAAACCCATTAAAAACAACTAGTGTTTTTGGATCTGTTTTGAAATCAATGCTATACTCATAAGTCTCCGATTCATCAATGTTATAAGGATTATTTTCAACACCTGTCTCAATAGTTGCTCGAACTTTATAAGTAACTTTTGTCCCACCTTCAAAGGATGGAATTTCAGCTGAATAGTAATCGTTTCCGAAGTATTGCATTTTAAGTGGAACAAAATCACCACCATTCTCACTATATAAAAGTTCAAGTATTTCTTTGAATGAAATCCCATAATAAACATTTGGGATTGAATACTTAGCTTTAACTTCTCTTGATATTCTTGAACTCGTATTTGAAAGTATTGTAACTTCTGAAACTGTTGGTGTTGGTGCATCGAACATATCTGGGACTAAGGAACCAAAATAATTAAAAACTGTTTGATACTGCAAAGATGACGAACTAGCACCATACCAAATATATTTGGGATCATTAAAATCTGCTACACTATTCAAAGATAAAGGATCAAATGCCAGAAATACTATTTTATTGTCATGATTTCCAGCTGTTTTATGAAGCCCAACATTATATATATTTCCGTCTTTACCTTTAGCTTTCATATCAACCTCAAAGTCAGGTAATACATTAAAACCATCCAAATAGTTTTGAGAGCCAACCTGATTATTGGGATTGTAATGAATTGTTTCATCAAAATTAAAAATCATTGCACGATACAAGGAATCTCCCAAAATAGAAGCTTCTTGTGGATAAAGAAGTGAAAAAGTATCTGGTTCAGCAATATTATTGAATACCTCTGTAATACCTAAAATATCATATTCAAAAGAGCCTGGACTAAATGTTGTATTTGTAGAATTAGTTCTATAGCTTAGCCATTCATCACCAGCTAAAAAATATTCATGCCATGAAGCCGCTTCTAACCAATTTCTAATAACCGTAGTATTATCGTAGAGTGGGCCAGATGTAGTAATCTCAAAGACATTCAAGTAACGATTAATTAACTCTTCTGGAACTGGACCATATGCCCAATAATCACCATAAAGATAATTTCTAACATAAATTTCCCCTTCATCCATTTTATAGAAATAGTATTCTTGAGGATAACCATCTAAAGTTTCAAAACCATTGAGAATGATTAATATATTAGAAGTTGGTTTAAATACAGAATACTTAAATAATTTTGATTCTGATTCATTTCCGGTAACATCAATAGCTTTTATATAATACTCAACTTCTGTACCCCTAAACTGCTTTGGTATTGTTGCTGAGTAATTATTATTCCACAAATTACTCATTTGAACTTCTACAAATTCATTATCATCAATTTTATAAAATAGTGTTGCTGATTCTACTCCTTTCTCTCCACCAATTGCTTCATTATAATCAACAATTGTTGCAAAGACCTCTCTAGGTTCTTCCCAATAAGTAGTTTGTAATTCTGTAACCTCAACAATTTTTGGAGCTGAATCACCAGTAATATCAACAGCTACAGCAAAATCCCATGTGACCATTCTAATCCACCAACCAGGTTCATCAGAGGAGAGCATTCCATTTTCATAATACTTCCATCCTGGATAGCCATTAGAATATTCTGACCAAAAACCAATTCTGTCTGAGTCTAAAGTTGTTCCATCGTGAGTTGCAACTACACCAAATATTTCACCAGCAACTACATCGGCAGTTCCTAATCCTGTACTTGCTAAATCTAACCAGTTATAAATAGGGTTATTAACATCTGATGCAACAACTGTCGGAGGCTCAAACATTCCATCACCTTTCCATAAATCATAATCAAAAGTATTTGAATCTGGATTTTCATGGTTAGTCCAAGGTGGTAAAGGATTGTTACTATCTTTTGAAATCCACTCACCAGACGCTTCTTCACCAAAATAGTCTGATGCATTAAAACGATCATTAGCAGAGGGATAATATCCCATGTAAGTAGCTTGGTTGAAACTTTTTAATTTCTCCTTTGTCCAATTTAACCTTATTAAACGAAGCCCATACGTAGCATTTGCTGAGCCTTCATCATCAGAACAAGTGAAACCTATTCCTTTAATAGTCATATCAGCTGGAGCTTCAAACCACATCATCATTACATCTTGCCCGAGGAATCCAAAATTAGTTCTAAACTCTCCCTTATCCCTATAACTAACTGTATCAAATTGACTATATATATCTTTCAATTTAGGGAAAACGTTTGTTGCCCTTTTTCCCTTTAAGTTAGTCATCTTAGTTTCGGTAATTGCTTCTTGCAAATTTTTGGAGTTAGATATTTTAACTTGTTCCCCATTGGAACGGAGAAGAATTCTCTCTTGTGCTGAAAGAGTATTGATTAGAAATACACTAATAATAAGTATTGTAATTTTCCACATATGAACCTCTCTTTTTTCTAGGAAACATTTCAACAATTGATTTAATGTAGAATGAAATGCTTCAAAGATATTCCCTTATTTTAGAAAAGTTAAAACAACCTTTGATAGAACTGATTAGCTACACTTTAGCTTAACCTCTGATTTTTTAAGATATTATAGTATTATATAAATGTCAAGATATTTATATATCAGCAAACTTCTCGAATCCTTTTCTACTAACAAACATCCAACCTTTGAAAATTTAATTTATCTATTAAAAACTTAAAGGAAAGAAACATGACTTTACAAACTAACTTAACTCACGTAGAGACAGCAGCAGATTTAGAAAAAATGATTAACGAAAATGAAAATGTAATGGTTTGCTGTGGTAGAATGGGGCCAATGTGTTTACCTGTTTATGATATTATGGACGAATTAGGAAGTGAGTACGAAAATGTAAAATTCGCTGATATGTTATTTGATTCACCTGAAGCAGCAATAATAAGAAATAATCCTGCTTGTGCAAGTTTTGCTGGCTTACCTTTTACAATGTATTACAAAAATGGTGAAGTTGTTAAAGCTACTACTTCAATCCAATCAATGGAACAAGTAACTGAAATTTTAGATGATAAATTCACAAAATAAGCTAAGAGTCAATTATGGAAAACAGACATTTTGATGTTATAATTCTTGGTGGCGGTGCTGCTGGCTTAACTGCTGGTATTTATCTCTCACGAGCTAAAATGAAAACTCTTATTGTTAATGAAGGAACTGCTGGCGGACAGATGGTTCTTACTCATGAAATTGCAAATTATCCAGGAGTTGAAAGTACTGGTGGATATATGCTTGGTAGCACTATGAAAAAACAAGCTACGAGCTTTGGAGCTACCATATTCAATAATTCTAAAATTGAATCCTTGGATATTTCTAGCGATATTAAAACCATTGAACTTGCACGCAAAGGCAAGTTCACTTCAGATGCGTTCGTAATAGCTACTGGAGGGCGTTCACGCCCATTGGATGTGCCGGGTGAAACTAAGTTTAAAGGACGTGGCATTTCGTATTGTGCGACTTGTGATGGCGATTTCTTTCAAGATAAAGAGATAGTAGTTGTAGGTGGTGGTAATTCTGCTCTCGAAGAAGCTGTGTCGCTTACAAAATATGCCAGTAAAGTTACTGTAATTCACCAGTTTGATCATTTTCAAGCACTTGAACATTATATTGATGAAGCTGAATCAAATGATAAAATTGAGTTTATTATGGAATCTGAAATTACAGAATTTTACGGTGATGATAAACTATCCAAAGTTAAGATAGAAAACATGAAAACTCATGAATCTACAGAAATGAATATTGATGGTGTTTTCATACTGATTGGTTACATTCCAAATACAGAAATGTTTGAAGGTGTAGTTGATTTAACTGACCGAAAAGAAATTATTGCATCTCGAGATATGGAGACAAATATTCCAGGAGTTTTTGCTGCGGGTGATTGTACTGCAAAGAAATATCGACAAGTTACAACTGCTGTGGCTGATGGAACCATTGCTGGTCTAGCTGCAGTTGAATATGTAAGCAACAAAAAATAGATTTATCCTTTTGTAGTGGACGCAAACTTTGCTTCCACTACAAATTTAATAATACTTTCCCTATAGTTCCCATTTTTTGCACTACTGTTTCCATATTTGTTCTTGATTAAATAGGATATCTTCAATATTTTAATACAACAATAATACTTAACTATTCTATTCAATAATCAAGGAGGGCGTGATTATGCCTAAGCAACTCGTAAAATTGACAATAATTTTAGTTCTAATTATTCTTTCAACTTCTTTAAATGCACAAGTAGATACAACCAAAGCTGACAAAGGAGTAAACATTAATTTCTTTAATGGGTATGCAATTTCATATAAGTGGAATGCAAATCAAAATATGAGTTATCGAGTTTATTTAAACTTATCCTCTTCATTCACTAATAGTGATTATGATCAAGAATCAAAGTACAATGATACCATTGAAAGTACTAGAGAAGGAAATGAGTCTAGTTACTTTGTTTATACAGATTTATCATTT
>CBDUTO010000088.1:0-18677 GCA_965370315.1 uncultured Melioribacteraceae bacterium | reverse complement strand
TTATTAGTTGACTTTTCTGTTTGTTTTGAGTCAACCTTTTTCAGGACGCTGCACTCCGCCCAACAAAATGGCGTACAGGCTAAATCCCCTTTTGAGAGGGGAAGATGCGTTAGCATCAGGGGTGTGTGATTTTCCCAGAATTGATTGAGTTACATAAAACAGATGCTGATCTAGCTAGCCAGCCTCAGGCTGGTTCAGCATGACGGCTTCCTTTTCATTCAGTCATTCCGTGATGTTTCTACACGGAATCTTTGGGAGTTGGAGATTCCGGCTAGAGTCATGCCGGAATGACGATTGGGTTTTATCATGTAAAAAATGCGAGATTGAAAAAAGGCTGTCATTCCGTGATGCTCTTACACGGAATCTTTTAGAGTTGGAGATTCCGGCTAGGGTCATGAATGAATGACAATTTATCACTTTACAACATAGTCGTAAATAATTCTAGATACATCCGCCATCATTACTGTTGCTTCATCTACATTTGTTATATTTTTGGATAATATCACCAAAACATATTTACTTCCATCTGGTAGTATAACAATACCAGAGTCGTGCTTAACACCACTAATTGAACCGGTTTTATGAGCTACTTTTACTTCACCTGGCAATTTAGCTGGAATCATACTGTTGTGTTTTTGATTCAAAAGAATTTCGATCATTCTTTCATCGGCTTTAGGATTAACAGCTTTTCCCTCTGCAATTTTTTGGAAGAGAATCATTAAGTCATTTGCACTTGTTTCGTTATTCAGTCCTACATCATACGCTTTCATATCTTCAACTCCACGAAGAACCTTAATGGACTTTGCACCAAGATCATCCATTGTAATCATCACATTTTTTGCACCGAGTTGTTCAATTACAATATTTGTTGCTAGATTACTACTATTGATAATCATATCGTAAACTAAATTGTAATAAGTCTCCTTTTTTCCAATAGCTTCGTAATGTTTATCACCCGAATCTCTACCAATATCTAATGAAAAAAGACTACTATCCACAATACTAGCAAAACTATTTTTAACAATAAGAGAATCTTGTAAATCGATAATTCCATTAGCATCTTGCTTAAAAGCTTCAATCATAACAGGAGTTTTCATTGTACTTGCGGCATGAAACATCTCAGTTTCATTTATTACAATTGAATTATCGTTGTCATCAATCATTTTAAAGGCTAATGCAAAATCACCTTCAACTTTACTAAATTTGTCTCGTATTACTTCTTCCACTTCCTTTTTTACATTCACACTACAACTCATAAATATTAACGAAATTATTATAATAACTGATTTTGGGTTCAACATATTAGTCCAAATGAAGTTTTATTAATTATAAAAGATTAAAGTAAAAATATTACAATATGACTCAAATACAAAATATTTTCTTTAAATAATTGAAGTAACTAATGAGAAGTATATTCTAATTATCAATTAGTTCTAAAGATAATAACAGTATAAAAAATAAGTCATTGCGAACTCAACGTTTTTTGTTGAGTGTGGCAACAATCTGTAAGAATAAGACTTTTGTGCTCTCTAAAGATGAGTTCAATATAAAAAGGTGTTGTTTTCATTAACCCCATGTTTCAACATGGGGCTTATGAACTAAATACGAACTTTCTCGAACGGGTTTTAACCCGTGAGAGGCTTTTTAGAGCGGACTCATAGATTGCCACGTTGCATAAACTGCTTCTCACAAAGACTGAAATTGTGAAAATTATTTTATTGAAAAATGCACTTGATAATTACATATCCCATTAAAATTAAATCTTACAGAAAATAATATAATCGCTAAATTGATATGCAATTATATTTTTTTGATCACTATTTGAGATAAGCAAAATGAAATTTGAACTTACAAGTTACACTCTCGATCTTTTCTTTGAAAAAGTATTGGAAAAATATCCAAATAATGATGCACTCTCTTTGGTTGGAGAAAAACCATTCACTTTCTCAGAATTTGGCGAAAAAGTGCAAGAATTACAAGCTACATTAAAAGCATTAGGAATTCGTAAAGGCGATAAGATTGTAATTCTAGGAAATTCAACGCCAAACTGGGCAATTGCTTTTATTGCAACTATGGCAATGGGAGCTGTTGCTGTTCCTGTACTTGAGGGATTTCCAGAATCTGATATTGAGCATATTATTCGTCATTCTGATGCAGAAGGAATTTTTATTTCAAATAGTTTACACAGTTCGCTTAATTTAGAATTAGAGAACATGAAAGTTGTTATAAAGCTTGATGACTTTTTAGTTTTGGATAATGATTCTCAAGATAAAAACATTTGGAAGACTATAATAGATTTTCCAGATAAAGTAATTCAGGCTATAGGAAAAGAACTTTCCGCTGCCCCAAAATATGATATTAATGAAGAAGATATTGCTGAAATATTATATACTTCTGGCACAACCGGGCATTCAAAAGGAGTTATACTGACTCACAAAAATCTAGTAAGCAACATTTTTGAAGGTCCAGATTTATTAAAAGTTATTACTGAAACAAGCGTGGTACTTTCTATTCTACCTATGGCACATGCCTTTGGTTCAACTTCCTCGTTTTTATCAATTATTTATTGTGGTGCAAGTGTGGTTTTTATGGAGAAAAAACCATCCCCGAAAGTTTTATTGGAAACTATGCAACTAGTAAAACCAACGATATTTGGCTCTGTTCCATTAGTGTTTGAAAAGATATATCAAAAGAGAGTAGTTCCAACCATTGCTAAAAATAGATTATTCACATTACTTTCAAAAAACAAATCCTCAAAAAGATTTATGAATAAAATTATTGGTAAAAAGATTAAAAAACTTTTTGGTGGAAGATTAGATTGTGTAATAATTGGTGGTGCAAGTTTTTCACCTGAAGTAGAAACTTTTCTGATAGAAGGTAAAATCCCCTATTGTTGTGGATATGGATTAAGTGAGTGCGCTCCTTTAGTAACATTCTCCTCAATGGAGACTCAAAAAATGGGCTCACCTGGTCATGTAGTTACAGATGTAGAAATAAAAATAATGGATGCTGATCCCATTAGTGGAATTGGTGAAATTTGCATAAAAGGGCCCAATATAATGAAGGGCTACTATAAAAATGAAGAAGCAACTGAAAAAGCCTTCACAGAAGATGGATGGTTTATCTCTGGAGATAAAGGTTATATTGATAAAGATGGATTTTTGTTTATAACTGGTCGCTCAAAAAATGTAATTATTGGCCCATCGGGTGAAAATATTTATCCAGAAGTTATTGAAGCAAAACTAATTGAATCGATATTTGTAGAGGAAGTAATTGTTTATAAATCAGAGAATCATTTGATTGCTCGCATTTTACCAGACTATGCGTATATAGAATCCTTAAAAAATATAAATAGCGAAAGTAAAATTGCATCCAATGTAGTTGAAATATTAGAAAATGTTAAACGTGAAACTAATAAAATGTTACCCTCGTTTTCACAGATTAACAAAGTTGTTGAGCAAACTTCTCCTTTTATGACAACTCCAACAAATAAAATAAAGCGAGTGGAATACGTTCCAGGATATTTAGGGAATAATAAAATTTAAAATTTCATTTAGTAAAAGAATATCGGATTAAGAAATAGGCATCAATAATGAAGAAGATTTGTATAGTAGGAGCATCAGGAAAACTTGGACAGTATATGGTTCAACATGCACTTAATAGTGGATATGAGGTAATTGGTGTTTGTCGAGAAAAAAGTGTGAGCAAACTTGATAGTTTTAAGGATAAAATAACAATTATACCTGGTGCAACAAACAATCGTGCAATAATCAAAAAAGCTGTTAAAGAATGTGATGCAGTTTTAACTGTTCTTGTTCCTTGGGGCGTTAAAAATTACTCTTTGGGAACTGCTCAGGCAGTAATGGATTTTGCACCATTGGATGCTCGCCTCATTTTCTCGTGTGGCTGGCATATAACTAGAGATGGCAAAGATACATATTCAAATTTGTTCAAGATAATGTTGAAAATGGCAAGTTTTATTGGAAAACTTTTTCGTTTAATTGATATAGATGATCAAGTAGAAGCATGTAATAGAATATTTTCTAGTGACCGTCGTTGGACAGTTGTACGAGGAAGTGATCTCGAAGAAGGTGAAAGCCAAGGATTACCAATTTGGAGTAAACATGTGGGTGATCCAATACTTAATAGTAATATAACCAAACGTATAGATTTTGCTTTATTTATGGTCGAAGCTATTGATAATGACAAACTTATACATGAATTACCTGCAATTGTTGGATGTAAAACACCATCTGCGATTGCTTATAAGGTTTAGAGTTTTATAATAAAATAGGAGAGTTATAATGGATAAGAAGAGTAAACAAATTCTATTCTGGGCTCCACGTATTTTATGCATTGTTTTTATTCTTTTTACAAGTATATTTTCTTTTGATGTCTTTAATGAGGGGTACGGTTTTTGGGAAACTATCCTTGCATTGTTAATGCATTTGATACCAACTTTTATTCTAATTGTTGTTTTAATAATATCTTGGAAATGGGAATGGATTGGTGGAATAATTTTTTTGATTTTAGCAGCTGTTTATATATCCCTAACATGGGGAAGATTTCCATTTACAAACTATGTGATTATGTGTAGCCCGATGGTTTTAATAAGTGTTCTATTCTTTCTAAATTGGAAATATAAAAAGAAATTAAATTAATTTGGGATACTGGGAGTATCAAATTGGGGATGCTTAATTGAACAAAATATTAGAGCTAAGCCAATTGAATCGATATTTGTGGAAGAAGTAATTGTTTATAAATCAGAGAATCATTTAATTGCTCGCATTTTACCAGACCATGCGTATATAGAATCCTTAAAAATATAAAAGAATATTGGAATAAGTTTATCATCCCCTGATTAATAATTAGTAAAACTGAATATCATTCTTTCTCGAAAATAAAAGAGACTAATCTTGGTAACTCAGTTTTTTCATCATCGTCAAACCACTCATTAATTTTAATTAATTTGAAGCCACTCTTGCTTGCTGAGTCTAAATATTCTGAAATGTGATGAACGTAAGTTTCTAATTTCAGAACTTCCCCATCCAACTCAAATTTGGCTTTACTTCCCGAATATTGTTTGAATGGATGAAGTTCGCAGATATAAAACAATCCATTATCTTTAAGTGATTTATTAGCTTCCGAAAATATAAAATCCAAATTCTTGATATGCTCTAAAACTAAACTAGCAGTAATTAAATCCGCTGAATTATTTGCGAACTCCCATTCTTTTAATAAATCAGCTTGTTTAAACTCCACTTTATTAGAAGATATTTTCAACTTTGCTTTAGCAAGCATTTCGGATGAGAAATCTATACCTAAAAGCGAATCACATTTATCAATTAACCATTCTGTGTTTTTACCTGTTCCACATCCTAGCTCAATAATTTTCAAAAAAGTTTTGTCACCTAAAAGAGATTTCCCAACTATTAGCTCTAAATCACGAGTTTTGTTAACATTAGTATCGTAAGTATCAGACCAAACATTATATGCTTCATCTATTTTCATCGTTACGCTAATGCTACATCAAGAAACATCATAACAGTAAAACCTATCATTGCACCTACTGTGGAGAGATCAGTTTCGTGTCCAGTTTGTGATTCTGGGATTAGTTCTTCCACCACAACAAAAATCATTGCTCCAGCAGCAAAAGCTAAAGCATATGGTAATATAGGTTGAACGGTCATAATTAAATAAGCTCCTAAAACTCCGGCAACTGGCTCAACAATTCCAGAAAGTTGTCCGTAATTAAATGCTTTCCATCTTGATAGCCCTTCTCTTCTTAAAGGAATTGAAACAGCAGCTCCCTCAGGAAAGTTTTGCAAACCAATACCAATTGCTAAAGCTACAGCTCCAGCAAGCACGGCAGGATCAGGATTGAAAGCCAAAGCACCAAAAGCAACTCCGACTGCAAGTCCTTCGGGAATATTATGAAGGGTAATTGCTAACACTAATAAAATACTTCTTTGCCAAGGAGTTTTTATTCCTTCGGCATCTTCAACTTTTAAATCCATGTGTACGTGAGGTAGTATTTTATCAACAATAAATAAAAATGCTCCTCCAGCTAAAAAACCAACAACAGCGGGAACCCAACCTGGTGTACCACTCTCCTCTGCCATTTCAATAGCCGGTGCCAATAGTGACCAAAAACTTGCAGCAATCATAACACCAGCGGCAAAGCCAAGCATAACATTTAAAACTCTTTGATTTATACTTTTGAAGAAAAACACCATTGCAGAACCGGCTGCGGTAACACCCCATGTGAAAAGAGTTGCACCAAGAGCCAGAAGTATTGGATTATATTCCAGTAACCATTCAAAATTCATTTTATTAACTCCTAATCATATTAAATAATATCTTTTATCTGAAAATACAATTTTTGTAGGTGGAAATAAAGAGTATATACGATTTAATATTAAAACTCAATTTAAATCATGTTTATGTAGGGTTTTAACTAAATCTAGATCAATTCATTCAACAAAAGAATTAGCTCACTCTTGATGCTTGCTCATCTTCCAATTTCAAGAGAGGTTTTTTCGAAAGGATACATAATCACAATAGACTAATAAAATACTTTCTAATATCTTTTATCATGCCTTAATTGTCCATCGCCAGTAATAATAAATTTTTCTGTAGTAAGTGATTCTATTCCCATTGGACCATAAGCATGTAGTTTAGATGTCGATATTCCAATCTCAGCACCAAGCCCTAATTGACCACCATCAGAAAATCGTGCAGATGCATTTACACCAACAACAGATGAATTTATCTCTCTTTGAAATCTCCGTGCGGTTTGTAAGTTATTTGTAACTATTATTTCAGTGTGATCGGAATTATATTTTTGAATGTGGGAGCACGCTTCTTCAAAGCTATCAACAACTTTTGATGCAATAATTTTAGAAAGGAATTCTTCGTAATAATCTTCATCAATTGCAGTATTAATTTCTGGCAAAATTTGCCGAGATTTTTCACATCCTCTAATTTCAACATTTTCATTTAATAAAACTCTACCAGTATCATTAAAAAAGTCTTCTGCCACATCTTTGTGAATTATCATAGTTTCTAGAGCATTACAAACTCCAGGGCGCGATAATTTACCTTCACATGTTAATTGTTTTGCCATTTCAAGATTAGCATCCTTATCAATATAAATATGACATACACCTTTGTAATGCATAATTACTGGAATACGACTTGTATCGTTAACAAATCTTATAAGCCCTTCGCCTCCTCTAGGAATTACGAGATCAATATAATTATCCATTAATAGCAAAGCACTCATCGCATCACGATCAGTGGTTGGAATTAGAGTAATAATATTTGGATTTATTCCCTCTCCCAATAATGCCTTCTGTAAAATACTAGCAATTGCAGTGTTTGAGTGAAATGCCTCCTTGCCACCCCTAAGAATAGCTGTATTACCAGCCTTCAAGCATAAAGCAGCAGCATCCGATGTCACATTTGGTCGTGCTTCATAAATCATCATAATTACTCCCAAAGGAATTCGCATTTTACTTACTTCAATTCCATTTGGACGTTTTTTTGTTTCAGTTATCTCTCCTACCGGATCTGGAAGTTGAGCAATTTCTCTAACAGCTTCTGCCATTCCTGAGATTCTTTCCTCTGTCAATTTTAATCTGTCTAACATTGATTCGGCTAACCCATTAATTTTTCCAGATTCTAAGTCTTTTGAGTTAGCAACTAATATTTCACCACTCATTGCTTCCAACATATCAGCCATTTTATTCAAGACACTATTCTTTTGATTTGTACTTAATTGTGCAGCTTCAATTGAGGAATTACTTGCTTTCTTAACTAATTCTTCCAAATTTATTTTATCTTCATTTGTCATTTCTTATCTCCAATCTTAATTGTTAATCAAAACCATATCAGAACGATGGATAACTTCTCTGTTGTTTAAGTAACCGAGAATACTTTCAATCTCGCTACTCTTTTTACCCTTAATTTTTTCAAGTTCCTCCGAATTATACTGAGCTATTCCCTTTGCAACTATCGTCTCGTTATTTCCATTTAAATGGACAATAGATATAGCAGATCCAACGGAAAAGTATCCTTCAACTTTTACTATCCCTGATGCTAAAAGTGAAGCTCCTTTATTAATTAATGCGTTTTTAGCCCCATTATCAATTAAAACTTTTCCTTCATTTTGAATTGCATGCATTAGCCAATGTTTTTTTGCAGCAACTGGAGTTTTAATTTTTTTAATAAAAGTGCCATAAAAATCCCCATTCATGAGTTTATCAAATGATTTAGGATTTGTACCATTGATAATAATTGTATCTATTCCGCCTGAAACTGCTTTTTCTGCAGCTTCTATTTTTGTCTTCATCCCGCCAGTAGAAATCGGATTGCTTGAATCTCCTGCTAAAGAATATATTTCAGAATTTATGCTTTCTACAACTGGAATAAGTTTGGCATTTTTGTTATTTATTGGATTTGCATCATACAATCCATCTATATCTGTGCAGATGATTAAAATATCCGCTTCTGCCAAAACAGCAACGTGAGCAGCCAGATTATCGTTATCACCAACTTTTAACTCGTCGACTGCTACTGTATCATTTTCATTTATTATTGGTAAAGTCTTTAATTTTAATAATTCATTTAAAGTGTTTTTTGCATTAACGTAACGTTCCCTGTTGTGCAATCCATCCATAGTTAAAAGCATTTGTGCAGATGGAAAATCGAAAAAACGACTCCAGCTTTCCATAAGTAACGACTGCCCTATTGCCGCAAGTGCTTGCTTTTCTGGAATTGATCTGTTGGTCTTTGCTTTAAGATTGGGTTGTGTGGCAAGACCCGCAGCAACTGCACCAGATGAAACCAAAATTACTTCACGCCCCAATTTGTGGTTTTGTATAATAAAATTTGCAATTGTTAATGTGTATTGACTGCTGCAACCCTTCCCATCCGGAGCAATTAAAGAACTGCCAACCTTAATAACCGCTCGTTTCCAATCTGGAATTTTAATTTTACTCATTATTTTACCTTAAATAAGAACTAATTATGAAATCCAATAATAACCAAAACAAAAAACTATTCATACTCATGAATTTATTTAACTTCCTTGGTTATAAGTATTTAAATATTTCTTTGCTGAAAATGTTTAATAATTCAATTAATAAATAAACTATATTAATAAAAACAGACTAATTTACAAGAGTAGATGAAAAATATAATCATAATTTGCATTTTTTGTAAACGTTTTTGAATATGTGCAGTCTTATCTTTTACAATGGAGTTAAAATTATTGAATACAGATTTAGTGTTAGTTCAATTAGCTAAAGGTGGTGATTTAAAAGCCTTCGCTAAACTAGTTGAACAAAATAAAAAGTTAGTTTATAACCTTGCTTACAACATTATGAGTAATCGTGAGGATGCCGAGGATATTTCGCAAGAAGTATTTCTTAAAGCTTATAAATCACTTAATAAATTTAGGGGTGACTCGAAATTTAGTTCTTGGTTATATCGCATCACAACAAATACGTGTTTAACTGTAAGGCGCAATAAGTCCAATAAAATGAAAACTGGTGTGGATGATATTGAAGACTACTTAGAACGTAATTCGGTAAATACAAATGTTTCATTCGAACAAAATCCTGAAAGATTTGCAGAAAGAGGTTTTATGAAAAAGAATATTGAAAAGGCACTTATAGTACTATCACCACGTGAGAAATCTGTATTCGTATTACGCAATCTAACAGAGCTTCCATTTAACGAAATATCTGAGATGCTAAAGCTAACGTTAGGAACTGTGAGAAGCCTTAATTTTAGAGCACTCACAAAACTTCGTCACGAATTATCCTTTTACAAAAATGTTTTACCATCGGAGGAAATAAATGGCTGATTGTAAAAAATATAGCAAAATGTTTGAAAAGTCTCTCTATGGAGATTTAGATTCAACACTTGAAACAGAATTGATATTACACTTTAAGGAATGTCATAGTTGTGAGAATGAATATTCTGAGCTAAAAAGAACTTTGGATCAATATAAATCCAGTGATTTAATAGAACCCAATCCAATATTTTTGGATAATCTTTGGAGCAAACTCGAACCAGAATTGGAAATCATAAATGACAATAGATCTAAAACAAGTAGTCTTATTTCTAAAGTATTAAACTGGTTCTATATCCAACCCAAATGGTCTTATCAATTGGCAACTGGTCTAAGCTTATTAATTATTGGAATATTTATAGGTCGCTTTTACTTTAACTCAGATAGTGTTATTAAAAACAATCTAGAATCAAAAATAATAGACAAAAATAGTATTCAACTAGCTTCTCAAATAAAAGCAGCAAGATATATAGATAGGTCTAAAGTGTTATTATTAGGACTTGTTAACATGGATGCTGACGAAGTAGCACCAATAAATTTACAACAGCAGAAAAGAATTTCACGTGAGCTTATTACAGTAGGCACGGAATTAAAAAATGAACTGAGCACAACTTCCAACAGACGTTTGAAAGAATTAGTTACCGATCTGGAAGTAATATTGCTTCAAATTGCAAATATCGAATCGGAATATGATTTGTCATGGATTGATCTTGTTAAAACTGGGGTAGATCAGCGGGGAATCTTCCTTAAGATTAACATTCAAAAGATGCAAAATTCTAATTCTCAATTTGATATAATGGATAAACGCTCAGAAATAAAAAACAAAAACATTTAATGGAGTATTAAAATGAAAAAGGTCATACTACTAGCAGTAATTGTAAGTATATCAATTATAAATTCTGCCCAAAATAATAGCCATACTAAAACCTTGTTAAATTTGGGAACTACTAACAGTACAAATATTGAATCTCAAGAAGCGGATGAAATTGCATATAAAAAAGCTTATGGTTTGGTGCTTGATGAAAAATGGAATGATGCCGTAAGAGCTTTAGAGTCCTTCTCTAAAACTTATCCTGACAGCTATTTAATTTCTGGTGTAAATTTTTGGTTGTGCTATTCAAAAGAGAAAAGGGGTGATAATCCTGAGAAAGTTTTTGATTGTTATTTTCAATTTGTAAAAGAGAATGACGATAGTAAATGGGAAGATGATGCAAGATATAATCTAATTCGCTTAGGGCAGGAACTCGTAAAAAAAGGGAAAACTGAATATAAACAAATAATTGAAACCCTTAAAAGTGAGGACAATGAAGAACTAAATATTGCCGCACTCTATGCACTTCAGGATATTGGAGATGAAACTGCTGTTGATGCAATTATCAAATTATATGATTCATCGAGCAATGAAAAAACAAAAAGAAAAATAATTAATGTAATGTCCGAGTCAGAATCTCCCAAAATAGTTGATAAACTTATTTACATAGCCATAAACGAAAAAAGCACAAAGCTTCAGAGAACTGCTGTATACTCTCTAGTAGAACTTGAAGGTGAAAAGGCTGTTAAGACATTGATTAAAGTCTATAAATCTACAACTAATATAGAAGTTAAGGAAGCCGTATTATATTCTATTGGTGAAGTTTCTACTATAGAGGCATTAAATTTCATGAAAAATATAGCACTGAGCGATAAGAACGAGAAACTATCACTTGCAGCTATTTTTGCAATTGCGGAAAGTGATTTAAAGGAATCAACAGATATTCTTAAAGATATTTATAATGTATCAACATCAGTTGATGTTAAAAAGCATGTTATCTATTCATTAAGTGAAAAAGAGAATTCAGATTTAGCTAAATATTTAAGCAATATTGCAATTACGGAAACCAATGAAGAACTAGCTAAAGCAGCTGTTTACTCCCTTTCTGAAATTGAGAACCAAGATGTAGCCATAGCTACTTTAAAATCGATATTTGAGAAATCAAAATCTGTTGAGATTAAAAAAGCTGCACTTCATTCATTTGGACAAATAGAATCTCCCGAAATTCTTTCTATGCTTCAAGATATTGCTGTCAATGAAAAAAACACCGAATTAGCAAAAACTGCTGTTTATGCACTTTCAGAAAATGAATCAAAAGAAACTTTGCAGATACTTAAAAAAATATATTCTTCCTCTTCACCTACTGAAATAAGAAAAGCTGCGCTCTACTCTCTTGTAGAAATTGAAAACGAATCAACAGTAAAAATATTATCGGAATTATTTGCCTCGGAAAAAGATGTAGATATGCAGAAAACAATTGTTTATACACTTGGTGAAAAAGAAAACGAAGCTGATGCTGCGATTGATCTTTTAGTAAAAATAGCTGGTGGAGATTATCATAATAAGGTTAGACGTGCAGCCATTAATGTTCTTGGTGAATTTGATAACCCAAAAGCAAAAGATGCTTTAATGAATATACTTAACAAATAGAATTTCCGGGGGGAAATATGAATCGAATACACTTACTAGTATTAATGCTCATTATTAATACTGCCATTATTGCTCAAGGATTTGTGGAAGTATCTGCTAACAATCTTTCAATTGATAATAAGTTCAATTCCGTACTAAACTCAGCTGACGATGATATATTTATTGGCTATAGTATTACTACCAATACTGAAAACATGGTTACAATCGGCTCATATTTTATTGATGGTAAAGAACATGGTTTTTGTTTGCGGGATATGATTACTAATCCAAATAAATACAATAGAGAGTTTGCTGAAAATCCGAAAGAGAATAATATCAATCAGAATAGACATATATTTAGAATAATAATGAATAGCAGTAAAAATGATTTTGAACCAGATACTGAAACTGCAATCATATTTTACTACTCTAAAGGCAAAAATGATGTTAACAAGTTTAATGATATAATAATCTGCAACTTAGCACTAAATGTTGATTTTGGTTCCGACAGATTGTACTGGCTTGGAAGTATAGAAAATGCCAAAAGTGCTCATTATCTAATGAATATTTTTGAATCAACTTCTGATAACGAAAGAAAGGAAGAACTAGTATCAGCTATTGGAATGCACAAAAACCAGCCACAAGTACTCAATTTATTAATTGATATTGCTACTGATAAGTCTAATAATGAATTAAGAGAAGAGAGTTTTTATTGGCTTGCTTATCAAGATAATATTGCGGCTTTTAATACACTAAAGAAAATACTCTATTCCAATGAATCTCTTGATATGAGAGAAGAAGCATTAATGGGCATTGCTCAGATGAACATTGATGAAAGTTTAAATGAAATTATAAATATTGCTAAACACTCTAAAGAGCGTGAACTTCGTGAAGAAGCTATCATGTGGTTGGGTGAAAAAGCCGTTAGAAAAGCATCGGAAGAACTAAAAGGATTTATAGAAAACGATCCTGAAATTGATATTAAAAAAAATGCACTCTATGCCCTCTCGGAACATTCTGGTGATAATATACCTTACTTTATTAAACTTGCAAAAAGTCACAATAGTTTAACAATTAGAAAAAATGCAATTTATATTCTTGGTGAATCTGAAGACAAACGAGCAATTGATGTTTTAATAAATCTAGCTTCTGGAAATAACTAGTAAAAATTAATTCTGTTAAATAGTCCCCTCTAGAGAGGGGATTTAGGGGTGTGTGCTTTTGAACTTTTCGCAATTAAAATTGCAACCTCTACTTAATTTCCAACCAAACCAATTAACACAAATCTTAAAACCTTGTATATTAAAAGTTAGAAAAGTTCTTTGACATATTGAATAAAAAAGTTTCTTTACGGAAGAGAATGAAAAAACCTTGGGTATCGAACCCGTCTTGAAGTTTCTTCCTTCCGTCAGGTAAAAATCGGGGAATAACTTGGTACAAAGATACCGGATTTTACAAGGCTGATATTTCCTGACAAATTGATTTTACAAAATTAAGACAAGGTTTCTTATGGAAAAGCAACACTATTTGGGTATTGACGTAAGCAAAGGTTATGCAGACTTCACGATACTCAATAAGGAGAAAACGATAGTTGAAGAGAACTTCCAATTGGATGATACCTTTGAAGGACATCAAAAACTATATAATTTTCTAAGGACCTATTTTGCAAGGAATTCTAGACCTACACTCTATTGTGCAGTAGAATCAACAGGAGGCTATGAAAATAATTGGTATAATAGTTTGCACAAATACCAATCAGCAATGAACCTCTTTGTTGCGAGACTAAACCCACTTGGTGTTCATCATAGTAGCAAGGCAGCACTCAACAGAATAACAACTGATAAGGAGAGTGCAAGAAATGTAGCAGAATATTTAATCAGTTATCCAGAAAAAGTTGATTATCAAAGAGAACCATTTCTTGCTACAGCCAAAAGAGTATGGACTTTTGTCTCGTTATTAAAAAAGCAAAAGACACAACTTTACAACGAGCTTGAATCAATACTCTACATTGCTAACCCAGAGATAATTCCATATTGTTCAGATGGATTAAGAGTTTGGACTTTGAAGTTGTTAGAGAAATATCCTACCGCCAAACATATTGCAAGAGCTAAAGTAGAATCAATTAGTAAAATACCATACGTGTCAAAAGCAAGGGCAAAGGATTTAGTTGACAATGCTAAAAACTCTGTAGCTTCTGGTGCAGATGAAACTACAAAAGAAATTATTATTTCATTAGTAAAGCAAATTTCTTCATTAAAGATGAATATTGATAAACATCTTAAAGTATTAGAAAGTAGTATTGATTTGCCTAATGAAATAGAAATACTAAAATCATTTGATGGAATTGGTACTTATTCTGCTGTGGGTCTTATGCTTGAAATTGGTTCTATAGAAAGATTTAGTTCTTCAAAAAAACTTGCTTCTTTCTTTGGTATCCATCCAGCATATAGAGAAAGTGGTGATAGTAGATCAGCAGTAAGAATGAGTAAAAAAGGTCGTAAACAACCAAGACATATTCTCTTTAATGTAACTCGATATGGAATAGCTCATAACGAATTTATTAAACTTATTTATGCTAAACATCTTAAAAAAGGTATGGCTAAAAGAGCTGCAATGGGTGCTATTATGCATAAAATATTAAGAATAATATATGGTATGCTTAAAAGCAGAAAACCTTTTGATGCTCAAATTGATAGAAAGAATAGATTGAAGATTAGAGTTATTAAACAATCTTCTGAAATATCAATCAACAGAAGACTACAGTCGCATGATTCAATGCTCCAATTTCTAAAAGACAAGCTAAAAAAAGAAAAGAGAAAGAACTTCTCCCAAAATGAGTTATCATTTAATGCGGGTTTAAGCTCAATCTCTTTCCAAAATATCTTTATTAAAAACTATGGAAACTTATTCAATATGTCAAAGAACTAATTTTACTGATTAAATATTACAACTTTTCTGTCTTAACATTACATTGGTTAAGCTTTGACTTTTAACGGAATAACTTCAAGGTTAAAATTCTCTTTTAGTCCCAACCAATCACCATTTTCAAATTATATATCTCTGATCAAAACTGTTAACCTTGAAGGTTAGTTTTTTATTACAAAAGCATACACGCTTTGATGCGAATAGCACGCATCTTTTGCCTCTCGGATCTGGAAGAAAGTATATTTTACCATTTCAACAGATAAGACCCATCAAATCCCCTCTTGTTGTAAAATAATCCCTTTTGGAAGAGAGGAAGATGCGTATGCATCAGGTGTATTCTTCTTGCCGAAACCATCGCATAATTATATAATACATTATTTTATGAATATTAAACTATTATTATTAAGTTGTTCTTATCCTTTATGTTTTTGTGAAAGTCATTTAACAAATCAATAGTTATAATTGATTGTAATAATAGTATGAAGCAATAAAGATTAATTTACATTACGTCAATTTATAAGGAAAACACTTATGTCTACTAAATTCTTAAGTATTATTTTTATTCTTGCTCTAAGTTCATTTTTAATGGGACAAACTATATATGTGAATTACGGTACTGGAAATGATGCTACTGGGAATGGCTCTTCCGGTAGTCCGTATAAATCATTTTACAAAGGTTATACTATGGTTAGCTCTGGAGGTATTCTTGACCTAACTGGAACATTTGATTGGACAAATCTAGATGAAACTGGTGATGCTGCTACAACCGGATATTCAATAGGGAAAGGCATTACAATTCAAGGACAGGGTGCCGATCAAACTATTATCCAAGCAGCTTCAGCAAAAAATACTGCTATTTGTAGAGTATTTGATATTGGATCTGCAATTACTGTTACATTTAGTGGTCTTTCAATTAGATATGGCAAAGTATGGGAATCCGATCCTGATGCTTACGGTGGAGGAATAGGAATTTATGCTGGAGCAAATGTTACAATCTCAGATTGTTATATATATGATAACCTCTCTTGGAGTTCTGGCGGTGGTGTTGATTCTTATCAATCCAATTTATCTATTAATAATTCTACTATATCAGATAATTTAGGTAATCATGGAGGAGGCTTATCTTTAAGAGAGGGTACTTTCTCAATTATAAATTCAACCATCTTTAACAATTACGCAGATGGTTCTGCATTTGGTGGTGGTATTTATTTAAATAATGGAACTACCACAATAACAAATTGCACTATAAGTAACAATGAAAGTACAAGTCCTGGTGGTGGAATTGGAATTGAAGACATGACATTAACAATTATGAATACCATAATTGCTAATAATATAGCAAGTAGTACTCCAAATGATTTTGATTATTATTCTGGAACTGTAACCGATAATGGTTATAACATTGTAGAAATTTCAACATTATACACATGGGTTGGGACTGGTGATATAACAGGTGACCAGCCTAGTTTAAATCTTAGTTCAACTTTAGCAGCCAACAACACTTCAAATAGTACTCCAACATTAAAAACAACTGTGGGAAGCGTTGCTATTAATGCTGGCAACAATACTGGAGCACCAGCAACAGATCAACGTGGTGCTACAAGAAGCGGAACAACAGATATTGGTGCATACGAATATTGGGATGATACTGGCTCTCTTCCGGTTGAATTAACATCCTTTACTGCAAATGTTTTAGATAATAATGTTATCCTAATCTGGCAAACTGCAACGGAAGTTAATAATTATGGATTCTCAATTGAACGGAAATCGGGAATCGTAAGTAGTGAGTGGGAAGAAATATCTTTTGTTGAAGGTCATGGTAACAGCAACTCTCCAAATGAATATTCTTATACTGATACTCCAAGCGGTGCTGGAAAATTTTCTTACAGACTTAAACAATTAGATACTGATGGAAAGTTTGAATACTCACATGAAGTTAAAGTTGATTTTAACTCCCCTACTAATTTTACTGTTAAGCAGAATTTTCCAAACCCTTTTAATCCTACTACAGTTATAAATTACTCTATTGCTAAAGCCGATAACGTAACAATAAAAGTTTATAATACTTTGGGAATGGAAGTTGCAACTCTTGTAAATGAACACCAAGAAGTTGGAAAGTATAAAACTGAGTTTAATGCCTCTGAACTTGTTAGCGGAGTTTATTTCTATAAAATTACTAGTGGCAATAATCTTGAAATAAAAAAAATGCTACTCTTGAAATAATTCAACATACCTCCGAGATTCTTAAAACCTCGGAGGTATTAATATACAGAGACAAGGAAGCCACCCCCCAATTTCCAACCAATCCAGTTACTCACAAATCCACCTCCTTATTAAACATTAATCATTAATCTCTCCTCATTTTGCATTTATAAAAGATTTTAATTAATTTAAACACATCGGAGATAAAAGAGTTGGCATATGGGCAATAATTTGAGCAGTGGACATTTCCGGAATTAGTATTTTTTAGATTGGAGGATATTTGCATAAGCTATTTCTTTTAATAATTCTACTATCTCAATTCTTAACTCTCTCATGTAACAATGGTGTCTCCTCCCCATTTGGAAATTATGAAATATCCGATCATATATTAGGCGAGTATTTTGTTACATCCATTGCATTCGATTCTAAAAACACTGCATGGATTGGTACATTCGATAAAGGATTAATTAAGTACGACGGAACTACAACTCATTTCGATAACTCAAATTCAGATTTGCCCGATAGCCTTATTATTTGGTCACTCGCCGTAGATCACAATGATGTTCTTTGGATTGCCTCCCAAAAGGGTTTAATAAAATATGAAAATAACAAATTCCATATCTATAATAAAAGCAATGCCCCTTTAGTTACAGATAATGTTTTTGCCCTAACTGTTGATAACAATAATTCAATTTGGTTTACATCCTCATTTTTTAGAGAAGGTGGCATTATGAATTTTGACGGAACAAATTGGAACCTTTTTACTCCGCAAAACTCCCCTCTTCCTGGAAGTTTAATTGGCGATATTACTATTGATGATAACAACAATGTATGGGCTGCAATTAACGAGGGTGTTAATAGTTCTAGCATTGTAAAAATAACTGACGACAATATAACGGTATTTGGCGAAGTTGAAATAAATATCCCTCTTTATCAATTTAGATCTATTTGCGCTGGCTCAAATAATAATATTTATGCCTCTCTCGATTATTCACTCTCCAGTAGTGCGATGTATGGCGAACCTAATATTATTATGTATAATGGAAGTGATTGGAGAGTTATAGATCCCGTTGATGAAAATGGTGAAAGAATACAAGATGTGAATAATATAGCCAGCGACAATAATGGAAATCTTTGGGCTGCAACCTCAGAGGGTCTCGCTATTTATAATGGACGTAAATGGAGTAAACTTAATACAAATAGCTAAGTTCTAATTTACATTGTAATTTTTCGTATCTTTGCATCATGAAA
>CBDUTO010000087.1:0-18740 GCA_965370315.1 uncultured Melioribacteraceae bacterium | reverse complement strand
TTTTCATGATGCAAAGATACGAAAAATTACAATGTAAATTAGAACTTAGCTATATTTTGCAAATGACTAATGAATCTTTTAGACCAGTGCTGTAGTTCACTATTCTCTGGTAATTCACATCCACAGAAATTTAAGTAACTTTTAATTTGGTTCTTTACTCGTGCAAGTTTTATAGCTTGCTGATATCGCTGGCGTGATAAGCCTCGTAAATTTTCTTCCATAATATTGGGGATATAAATCCCTTTCAAGGAGTCGTTCGATAATTCACGAGCTAACTTCCTTGAATCTACTTTATCTGTTTTGGTTAACCGTTCTTTACTACTTGTGGGGATATCTGATGGACTTACTATGATATTATCAAAATCCAACTCTGTGAGTTCGCGATGAAGCCAGAAACCAGAAAATCCGGCTTCATAAACGCTGTGATAATTCCCATGTGGATAATATTTTACCATATGTTTCTTTAACTCTTTTGAGGATGGACGCATTGAATAAGTCTTTAATACTGTACTCGGTATGCGTATTGTAACAGTCCAACTTTTTTTATGAACGTCTATTCCTATAAATAATTCTTGATTACTGAAATCAATTTTCTTCCCTTTAATATTCATGATGGCATCCTTTTTTTGTTACCGATTATTTTGCAATCTTAACTTAATCAGGGATGCTTCTTTTAGATACTATTTCATCTCTTTTGTTTTTGCTAAAATACTAAATTTGATTTTTTAAACATAAGTTCTCATCCGTGTTGAACTTCAATGAAGATCTGTTGGTTTTTAATACGGATGAGCAAATGAACACGCACAATCCTTTGGTTGTTCAGATCTTCCACCAAGAGAAGGGCATCTAACGGCAAGCTTGAATTCATTTAGTATACAACATCACCATTGCATAATATTAAATCGACTTAATCATATAGGAAGTTTTGTTTTCTATCTTAGTAAGATCATCTTCTTGGTAATTATATGATTTTGCGAAACTAATTGATAAATATAAATCCCACTAACTAATTCTGTTGCATCAAACTCTATTCTATGATTCCCAACCTGCTTTACTTCATCAACCAGAGTAGTTACTCCTCTTCCAAGTATATCAAAAACAGTAAGTTTAACATTTCCGATAATAGGAATAGAAAAATCAATCTTTGTCTGTGGATTAAATGGATTAGGATAATTTTGCGATAAAGAGAATTCATCAATACTGATGTGGGAAGTTTTTTTAACACCAACTGCTGGCGAATTTGAATTCTCAACCCAAATAGGATCATTAATGTCCTCTGAAAAGAGCAAACCTATTGAGCCTATATTTGTTCCAGTAAGGTCTTTTGTTGTTTGTGTACTTCCTTCATTGAATTTCCAATATCCAACAAGTCCACTTTCTGAATTTGCCAAGAATTCATTCCCTAAATCTGTATACATGGTATTTATAATTTCTTCACCAGTTCTAGCTTTCTCCCAGACTCTCACTTCATCAATTTTGCCATTAAAACTTCTGGAGTTATCTGCTGGTGATGAACCAATAAATAAATGTTTTTTTGTTCCCTTAATTGAAAAAGAATCATATTTACGGACAACTTCTTCCCCATTTATAAAAATTTTCATTCTTGTTCCGTCATAAGTTCCAGCAATATGATTCCATTCATTTAGCTTCATTAAGTTCTGGGGTGAGTACAGCTCATGCCAACTTCCATTACCTAGCACTAAATCTACCTGTCCATTATTCCCACATCTTAAAACATATCCGTGATCAGTTCCATCTCCAAATTGATCTTTACTAATTATAACACCTTCCCATGAATTATTTTTCCATTGGCTAGGATTTATCCATGCCTCAAGAGTAATTTGATCGCCAGTAATATTTAGCGTTTCATCATTGCCACAGTTAACAAAATCATTATTCCCATCAAACTGAAGCGCAAACTCACCAGCATCTTCAATTGTAGAGGAATCTGCAATCATGCTTTTTGTAATATTGCTATCAATCCATTCAGTTCTTTCAGTAATCCAATTTTTAAGATACCCAATTTCATTTTCATAGGTTCCACCTACATAATTATTAGGCCAGACATATTGCCCAAGAATATTCCATTTATCAAAATTCCTTTCCTGGGCTTCATCAAGAAGAGTCGTTAAGCTATCGATTTTTTGATATATGACTGAATCACTTAACTTGGTATTTCGTAATTCAGTCCATCGAGTTTGTGTTTTTTTTACAAATGTTGAGTCGCTGAAAAGTTTATCCCACCAAAATGGAATTTGGTAATTTCCACCATAATAACTGTCTTTATACCAACCAGAAATAAGGTTTGCATTATCATAATTAACATTACCATAAGCTGCATTGAAATCCCAGATTGGTCCCATTGCCAACTTTCCACCATTATCATCTCTATCTTTATACATAAAAACACTTAAACGGTATGAGTCAATATTTTTGCTAATTTCAGATAAAATGAAATAATCAACAAAGGAATCTGTATTTATAAATTTGTGGTAACCATTAGTTGGGTCAGTATAATTCACACTATTCATAGTTGATTCAAAATCTTGCATGAATTGATGAATATAGTTCTTTTGCGAAAATGTAATATCATCTTCTTTTGGGTAGTGGTATTGAAAGAAAATTCTTTCATCTTCACTAAAATTTTGAGGAAAGCTGGAATACCAACCACCAATATTATCACCAACATCTTTATCAAGCTTAATTATATAGCCACCAGTTTGGCTATCGCCCGCATTGTCTTGGTCGGTAAGTTTTGCAATATTTACTCTATTTTTATCTCTCTTTATTTTCTCTGTAAGAACATAAACGCCCATGTATTCATTATTAATAACCACTTCACAAAATCTTGTTCTACTTGCATACCAGCCAAGTTCATTTGCTAAAGAATATTGCAATGCATTTCTAATTAAACTCTTATCGCTAAATGGAGCGCTCAATATCCAATCATTTTCTTTTGGCATTCCTAAAAGAACTACATTGTTGTTCTCTCCCGTTGAATCTTGTGTCTCAAAAGAGTATTGCTTCTTCGGGAAACTTTGTGAAGTCGCTCCTCTTATTTCAATAGAGATATTTCCATTATAACCATTGAGCGAATCAGAAATGAAATTCCTATTGCCCTCACCATTATCAATAATTCCCATGTGTGAATTTATTTTTGGTGAATCAAGAATCTCTTGTCCATTTGTGTATATAATTATAATTGGCAAATTTGACGAAGTAAAATTATCTGTGGTTGATTGTGCAAGTAGCTGGTTTGAAAGTACTATAATCAGTAACAGAAATATTAGATTTTTGAAATCCATTGTTTGCTCAATTTTAATTAAGGGTTTAAATTACATTTATTATTTTTGTTGAATCAGTTTTATATCTCTCAAATTCTGATATACTTAACTCTCAACGTACGCTAATTATTTTTTGTCATGATAAAGCTTTTTTATCTCTTGAATATTTAACGGTCTGCTAAATATTCTTACATCATCCATTTTACCTTGCCAAAACCCTGCTGTGCTTTTTACTAGTTCGCCAGTCCCTTCGTCATTTGGTTTTGCTCCAATGCCAATGATTTTTAGTTTAGTTTTTAATGTTCCATCATAATCTGTACGATCAACTTCAACTCCGTTCCTATATAGAATAATATTTTTCCCATTTGCTACAAAGGCGACAAATTGCCATTCGTTTAATGGGAATTTATTTTCTTTTCCCTCTCTTAAAAAGTGAACCTTATCGTCACTTTGTGCAACTTGCAATTCTAAATCACCATCATTATTCATTAAACCTAGATGGAATGCGCCAGATTTACCTGCCCAGTTTTTAATTAAAGAATTCCAAACACCTCTTTCTGTTGCTAAAGCCCAAAGGGTAATAGAAATTGTTGAATCTTGAATTGGAAAATTATTTGTTAGTAAATAACTCTCATTGCCAGTGAATTCCATCCCACTTCCAAACATGCCAGTTGATAATTTTGTGTTAATTACCTTAAAATTATTTTTTGAATCACATCTGTTTGGAGTTATTCCGTCTTCAATTTTTTCAAACTCCAACCAGACTAAATCTGGTTCAAGGGTGATTTTATTATTACAAATATTTACATAAGTCGTATCTACACTATATTTCATTACAGCATCAGTTACTTTAAGCGTTAGTTGTTGCTTCCCAGTTTTTTCAAAGGAAAACTTAATTGTTTTGCCTTTTCCAATTAACAAATTATTTACATACCACTCATAGTATAAATTTTCATCCTCTCTGTCTATTGAACCAGAGGCATCAAAAATTATTTCTTCATTTACAGATGTAAAATAAGGTCCATTTGCTCTTGCTATAGGTGGATTATTTGAAGGGGCATCACCCCAATGGATGTTTATGGTGTCGATTGAAGATTCAATAAAATTGTCATTTATTGCTTCAACAATCAATTCTGTATAAGTCTCATTACATTTTCTTTCGATAAAAGGGAGGTTGATAATATTATTTGGAGTTGACACAATATATTCCAAAGAGGTATCACTGTTTTTTCTAAATATAGTATTTGTAAAAGTTGTTTCTGTATCATTTTGCCAAGATAGTTGAATATTTGCAGAGTACTCATCATTCAATTCAAACTTCACTAATTGCAGATCTGATATTTGTTTTTTGATAGAGGAACTTGCATTTGAAATGCCCAATTTTCCAAAGTTGAATTGATAATTAGTATCGGTTTCAATTGGATCAAATAATAAGGCAATTTGCGCTATTGATTTGCCAGCAAAATTATTTAATAAAATAGTTTTTTCTATCCACTCACCTTCGATATTGCTAGAGATATCAAAATAATTAAATGAATTCTCATTCCCCCAGAAAGATAATCCTACTTTAACTTTTGAGTTAGTAGAATTCTGTTTGTATACAATATTTATTTCTGAACTATTTGCCAGTTTTAGTTTTGTACTATATAGCAATATCTTATTTGGATAGTCTTTTTTAATATCTCCAGAAATTTTTAAGGAGGAGCCACCAAAATAAGAATCATCCCAAGAAAAATTTGGTGTAAGAGTTTTTTCTTTCCCCTCAACAATCCAACGCCAAGTAGGAAGAATATCTTGCAAGCTTCTGTTGTACCACTCGTTGTTACTAACTATTTTCCCATCAAAATAAAATCCCTTTCCATTTCCTGTATTAAAGTGCGTAACAAAGGGCAATTTTGTTATAGGTGATCTAGCTTTTACAATATGAGCCGCTCCTGGCCATTCTGCGATTAATTCTGTATTCCGCGGATCGTTCATAATGCCAGTCCAGAAATTATTTTCACGTTCGTAATATTCAAGCGGTGAGTTTGAGGAAGAATAAATTAAGTCTGGATTAAACAAACCAATTGAGGTAGTTGCTGGTTCGCCTTCTCTAATAATATTGGAATAGGGGACTTCATTAACTTTCCCATCTCCATTAATTTCAATTCCTGCAAAAAGATTATAAGGATCAATATTTTTATTAAGTGCGTAGATGTTTGTATTTAGTAAACTATTTGGAGTTCTTTCCCATCTAAAATCGATAAACATGGAATTAGATATGTTCTTATCACTTTGAATGTATGCATGATTTTTATTATTTAGCTGACCTTGCCAATCCATATTTCCTTCAATTGTCATTGCATCATACCACATAATATATAAATCGGAATTCTCTTTTATATACTCAATAAAATCTATCATCAAATCAGCATGCTTCTTTGTCGATCCATCAGTCTCTTGGTTTATGAACCATCCATCAAAATTGAAATACTCCGCCATTTCAATTAGTTTATCTGCTACTGGAAATCTTTGGGATTCTTTTAGTAATAAATCATCCAGCCACTCAATTTTACCACCGTACGCATTTGGTGGAAAAAATATAGTGCCTAAAACTTGTACCCCATTTCGATGGGCAGCGTCAGTTACTTCTGCAGTTGGTGGAACAATAATTCCTTCTGCTGCTGAGCCTCCCCAATAAATTAGTTTATCAATATATTGCCAATGTGAAAACGAATAAATGTTAAATTTATTCCCAAATTGTGCCGGACTCTTTGAGACCGGCGAGTTCATAGTTGATAGAGCAACAATTCTTGCTTCATCATCTTTGGCATGATTGTTAACAAATATATTCGGATTGGAAAAGCGATTAGCCAATGGAACTACACTTACATTGAAAGCACTATTACCATTCGATTGCCATTTTAGTATATCTTTTGGAAATAAATAGGGAGCATTTATTTGTTGTCCAACTGATAATGTTTGGAAAATAAATAATAAACCCGAAACTATTAAGCTATATTTCATGCTAGTTCTCTTAAAATTATTTTTTTACTAAAATCATGATTTTTCGTATTATCTAAGTAAATACAAATAAAAAATATTCTAACTAGAAATATATCTGAAAATAATTAAAATAGCATCACATACTGTTGTTTTATTTACAAATTTTGTAAATTTCACCTATGAAAATTTTAATAAAAAATTAACGTAAATTATCTTTACAGGAAAGAATATGAAACTTATTAAAAATATGGTGAGCATCCTTTGTTTGAGTTTTCTTTTTAACATTTTATTGATTGCTCAATCTGGAATTTATGTTGGTGGACCAGCATATTATGATACAGAATTCTCTATTGACGAGTTGAAAAATTCTGGTTTTACCACAGCTATTGTATGGACAATACATATTAATGATGTTGGGGAACTTAATTTTAATGGTGAATTTTTGGTTTGTCAAGATGGTAAATATGTTGGTGATCAAAAGTACCCAGATTTCCCCCAAAATATGGCATTACTTAAAACGGCTCCCACATCCATTAATAGATTAGAAGTTGGATTAAGTGCTTGGGGTTCTAGTACATTTGCAAATATTAAAAGTCTTATTGAATCGGAGGGGACGGGAGAAAATAGTATTCTGTATAAAAATTTCAAAGCTCTAAAAGAAACGATTCCTGCCTTCGATGCAATTAATTTTGATGATGAAAGTACTTACGATGAACCATCATCTACACAATTTGCAATTATGCTGGCTGATTTAGGATTCAAAGTTGCTCTAGTACCTTATACGGCGAGTACATATTGGAAAAACTTAGCTAAAAACACCAATGCTCAAAGACCGGGAACTGTAGATATTGTTTATCTGCAATGTTATGCTGGTGGTTCAGGAAACAGTCCTTGTGATTGGAACGGATATTTTGATGATATTCCGGTTTATCCGGGTTTGTGGGGTAGTCAAATTGGTGCAGCTAGTGTTCAAACAAGAATGGAAGGATATAATAGTAATTGTGGTTCTGAAGGAGGGTTTATTTGGATTTATGATGAAGTTAAGAACACAGTTGCTGTGGAAGAGTTAGCAGAGGCAATAAATAATGCTTTTGGAATAACTTATAGTTTAAATTCTACAATTAGTTCTCCAATTCCAATTCCAAATGCGTATGAAGTTGAGTTAAGCGAAGGGCTTTCCTGGACTGCAGGAGAAAATGCAGTTTCACATGATGTCTATTTTGGAACATCAGTTAATCCTGAATTTATTGGTAATCAAACGGAAACTTTATATACTCCAAGTAACTTAGCTGAAAACACAAGATATTTCTGGAGAATTAATGAAATCAGTGCAACAGATACTATTGTTGGTAATGTTTATACATTTCATACGATGTTTCCAATTCCAGAATTAGCAGAGAATCCTAAGCCAGAAGATGAGGATACTGATATTGTCTTGACACAAAGTTTAAGTTGGGATAGAGCTCTATATGCAACAAGTTACAGTCTCTATTTGGGTATTACTCCAAGTTTAACTGAAAGTGATTTGATAACAGAAGTGAGTGAAAATATCTATGTTCCCTCTGAGGCTTTTGAACCAAATAGAGAATACTTCTGGAGAGTTGATTCTAAGAATGCAACTGGAATTACGACTGGGTCTATTTGGAGCTTTACAACAAAAGATTCAGGAGCCGTTTTTTCAGGAAGCGCTCTAGCCTTTAATGGTAGCAATAGCAAAGTTACATTTCAAAATAGTCCATCACTTTCAGTTACTGGTAATAAAATAACAATTGAAGCGTGGATAAATCCAGAATCGTTTAAATCAGATACATGGCAAGGTTCAGTTGTGCTAAAAGACTATGGTGGAGGCGCAGGTAGAGACTATGGATATGGAATTAGATGTGGTGGACAAGGACAATTTGATGTTGTACTGGGAAGTGGAAATTGGCAAGAGTTAAAATCACCACAAAATAGTATTTCTCTAAATGTATGGACACATATTGCTGCAACCTTTGATGGAACAAATATTACTCTCTATGTAAATGGTGAAGAAGTGGCAAGTCGAAGAGCTTCTTTTTCGATTGCTACAAATTCAAAAAATGTTCAAGTTGGCGACTCACCTGGTTTTCCTGGAAGAGTGTTTAATGGTAAAATTGATGAAGTTCGTATCTGGAACATAGCCAGAACTGCCGATGAAATTAAAAATTCAATGAATTCAAGTCTGGGAAGTGCGATAGTAGATTCAGAAACATCTGGACTTGTTGGTTATTGGAGTATGGATGAAGGCGAAGAACAGCAAGTTTCGGATAAATCATTTTTGGGGAATCATGGTGTTCTTGGATCATCATCTAGTGTAGAATCAAGCGACCCAACTTGGGTTAGTTCAGAAGTAGTTGTTGGTATCACAGAAGATAATAAAATATATTCGATTCCATTAGAGTTTGAACTCGAACAAAATTATCCGAATCCATTTAATCCTACAACTAAAATATCATTTAGTATCCCTGCAGACTCACACGTGAAGCTGTTGGTATATGATGTATGTGGAAGTCTGGTCGAGGTTTTGGAGAATAATAAATTAGTAAAAGGAAGTTATACTAAAACTTGGGATGCAGAAAACCTATCATCAGGTATGTATTTTGTTAGAATTAATACAGATTCATTTACGAAAACAATCAAAACCATTTTATTAAAATAAGATTTCGGGAAAAGAGGTTATTATGAAAGTAAGAATGTCATTATTGTTTATGCTTATCTTCATGTTATTAAATGCTTTAGCTGTTCAAGCTCAAAATAATGAGGATTTAACACAATGGGTAAATCCTTTGATTGGAACTGATTCAGAATTTAAACTTTCAAATGGTAATACGTACCCAGCAATTGCATTACCATGGGGGATGAATTTTTGGACACCATATACTGGGAAAATGGGTGATGGATGGTTATATGGTTACGATGCATATAAAATTAAAGGTTTTCGTCAAACTCATCAACCTTCTCCTTGGATGAATGATTATGGTACTTTTGCAATTATGCCTGTAACTGGTGATCTGAAATTTGATCAATATGAAAGGGAATCTTGGTTTAGCCATAAACGAGAAACAGTAAATCCAGGTTATTACAAAGTCTATCTAGCTGATTATGATACTTGGGTTGAGTTTTCACCTACCGAACGGTCGGCAATTTTTAAAATATCATTTCCTGCTGATAAAGATCAGTACCTAGTTATAGATGGATTTAATAAGGGTTCGATGGTTAAGGTTTCACAAGAAAACAATAAAGTTATAGGTTATTGCAGATATAATAGTGGCGGAGTTCCAGATAATTTTCACAATTATTTTGTGATGGAATTTGATACTGATATTGAAGAAAGTTCAACTTGGGAAGATAGTACACTTTATAAAAACACATCTGAAAGAGAAGGCGATCATGTTGGTGCTGTTGTTAAGTTTAAGGGTAATTCCAAAAGAGAGGTTATTGTTAAAATTTCTTCCTCATTTATCGATCATGACCAGGCTTGGTTAAATCTTACTCGAGAAATTGGGAATTCAAATTTTGATCAAATAAAAACTGCTGCTAAAGTTGCCTGGAATAAAGAGCTAAGCAGGATCAAAGTTGAAGGAAGAAGAGAGAAGGAAATGTATAATTTTTATACTGCACTTTATAGACTTCTATTATTTCCACGAAAATTTTACGAGATAAATGCTAACGATGAAATTGTTCATTACAGTCCATATAATGGTGAAGTTTTACCTGGATATATGTTTACAGATAATGGCTTTTGGGATACATTCAGAGCAGTATTTCCATTCTATACCCTAATGTATCCGGAATTAAACTCGCATATCATGAAGGGATTAGTAAACACTTATAACGAAAGTGGTTGGTTACCAGAATGGGCGAGTCCAGGGCATAGAAATGTAATGATAGGTTCAAACTCCGCTGTTAACATTGGGGATTCGTATCTCAAAGGAATCACTGATTATGATATAGAAACATTATATGAAGCAATGGTGAAAAACTCTGAAAATGAAGGTCCTATGTCATCTGTCGGTCGCTATGGCGTTGAGTATTATAACAAACTTGGCTACGTGCCATATAATGTTGGAAAAAATGAAAATGTTGCAAGAACTCTAGAATACACTTTGGCAGACTTTAATATAATGAGAGTTGCAGAATCATTAGGGAAGCCGGAAGAAGAAATTGATAAATTTAGAAATCGTTCTTTTAACTATAAAAATGTGTTTGATAAGTCCACTAATTTTATGCGCGGAAAAAATGAAGATGGAACTTGGCAATCTCCATTTATTCCAGAAAAATGGGGAGATGCTTTTACTGAAGGCTCTTCATGGCATTACACTTGGTCTGTGTTCCATGATTTTGCTGGACTTATAGATTTAATGGGAGGTTACGATAATTTTAATGCAAAACTGGATTCTGTTTTTACCTCACCCCCAAACTTTGATTATTCATATTATGGATTTGAGATACATGAAATAACTGAAATGGTAATTGCTGGAATGGGTCAGTATGCACACGGTAACCAACCGATTCAACATGGAGCTTATCTTTATAATTATTCAGGCCAACCTTGGAAAACCCAAATGAGAGTTAGGGAAATAATGGATAACCTTTATACGCCAACGCCCGATGGACTTTGTGGAGATGAAGACAACGGACAAACGTCGGCATGGTATGTCATGTCAGCAATGGGATTCTATCCAGTGTGTCCGGGTACAGATGAATATGTTTTTGGTTCTCCAATATTCAATAAGATTGAAATTAATATGGAAGACGGAAAACAGTTTATTATCGAAGCAGAAGGTAATAGCTCCGATAACGTCTATATACAAAATGCCGAACTTAATGGGAAGGAGTATTCAAAAAATTATATTAAACACAGTATTCTACAGGCTGGTGGGAAGCTGAAACTGGAAATGCGCATTAACCCAAATAGAAAAAGAGGCGTAAACAAGGAAGATTATCCATATTCCTTATCAGATGAAATAAAATAATTTTTAATATGGCACATATAATTTTATATGTGCTGTATCATTTTTTTCAAAACAATTAATTTTATCAGATTATAAACCAAGGTGATCGGAATGAGAGAATATTTTATTTTATCCATAATCTTCATTATTACAGCATCCAGTTTACTAGGTTCTGATTTGGAAAAATCACCATGGCATATTCCTGTAAATGAAAACACGAACTATACTGGTGTGTCAATTGCGAATGGAAAAATTGGATTGTTATCTTCAGAAAAACCTTTTGAAACCAGATGGATTATTTTAAATAATGTTTATGATAAAGAATCGGAACAAGGTGTAAGTAAAGTCTTAAAGGGAATAAATTTTGGAAATCTGAGTGTCGAAATTGATGGTGAGAAAATCGAGCAAACCAATATAATTAATTGGGAGCAAGTTCTAAATCTAAAGGAAGGTAGTTTAACCACATCTTTTGAGGTCGGCAAAAAAGCATTTATCTCCTATACTATTTATGCACTGCGTCAACTTCCATATATGGGATTGATTGATGTTAAAATTGAAGCAAAAAAAGCTATAAGTCTAAAAATTGGGGGTATACTATCATCACCCGTTGAATATAAAAATCTAATCAGTACACATAGGGTATTGAGCGATTTAGATGTTAAAATGGAGTTATTGCAGACCGTAGCAAAAAGTCCATTTAGCAAACATACTCTTGCAACTACGGCAACTTTTCTCTTTGAAAAAGAAAAACCTGAACTAAAGCATGTTATAAAAGACAGTTATAATCATAATTTGGAATTTGAAGTAGATCTTAAAAAAAATGAAGATTATAATTTTGCGTGGGCTGGAGCTGTTTGTACGACTGGAGATTTTAGTGATCCACAGAGCGAATCGGAACGAATGACAATTTTTACGCTACTTGAGAATAAAGAAAATCTCTTAAGTAGGCATAAATCTGAATGGGCAGAATTGTGGAAAAGTGATATAGAAATAGTTGGAGATTTAGAATCTCAAAGGGATGTTCGTTTAGCACTTTATCATTTATATGCATTTTCAAGAGAAGGTTCGGAACTTAGTATATCTCCTATGGGATTATCATCTCAAGGATATAATGGTCACATATTTTGGGATACTGAACTTTGGATGTATCCTCCATTACTTCTTCTTAATCAGGAAGTCTCAAAATCACTATTAGATTACAGAGTAAATAGACTAGATAAAGCAAAAGAGAAAGCACACAATTTTGGTTTTCATGGAGCTATGTTCCCATGGGAATCGGATGATACCGGTGAAGAAGCAACACCCACCTGGGCTTTAACTGGTACTTTTGAGCACCATATCACTGCCGATATAGGAATTGCATTTTGGAATTATTTTCTTGTAACAAAAGATATTGAATGGTTACGAGAAAAGGGATATCCATTGCTGAAAGAAATAGCTGATTTTTGGGTGAGCCGATCAACCCAAAATATTGATGGAAGCTATTCAATTAAAAATGTAGTTGGTGCCAATGAATTTGCACAGAATATAGATGACAACGCTTTTACAAATGGTTCGGCAAAAGTTGTTTTAGAGTATAGTGCAATAGCCGCATCTACATTGGGTTTTGAACCAGATCCTATGTGGATGAACGTATCAAGCAAGCTACTTTTCCACTACTTTGAAAATGGAATAACAAAGGAAAATGCTACTTATAATGGCGAAGTGATTAAGCAAGCTGATGTTAACCTTTTAGCCTATCCATTAGGTTTAATCACCGATGAGAAAGCAATTGTTAATGATCTTGAATATTACGAATTAAAATTGGCTGAAGAAGGGCCAGCAATGAGCCATTCAATTTTATCAATACTATACTCACGTTTAGGGAATAATGAAAAAGCTTTTGAATTATTCAAAAGAGGATATGAACCTAATAAGAGACCTCCATTTGGAGCTTTATCTGAATCTGCTTTGAGCAACAATCCATATTTTGCAACTGCAGCTGGAGGCATGCTGCAAGCTGTAATTTTCGGATTTGCCGGATTAGAGATTTCGGAAGAAGGTATAATCCAAAATAAGACATCTCTTCCAAATCAATGGGAGAAACTAATATTAAAAGGAATCGGTCCAAAAAAAGAAAATTATACAATAACTCACTAAAAAGTTAAATACTATGAAAAAACTATTAAAAATATTCTTAATATCTTTAGCAGCAATCTTAATTTCATGCAGTACACCAAGTCACTACTCCGTACTATCACCCGATGGAAATCTCATTCTTTCAGTTAGCAGTAATGAAAAAGGGGAGTTGTTTTACTCAGTTAATGCCGAAAACAATAAGATTCTTGTGCCTTCAAAATTAGGAATGGAATTAGCAGACTATCACAGTCTAGTCGACAATTTTCAAATTATTGATTCAGAAGAATCCAATTTATATGAGGAGTGGGAAACTGTTTGGGGTACAGATCGTAAGGTCATAAACCATTATAATCAATTACTCATAAAATTAAAAAATGAAAATGAGGCTTTGCTCAATATATATTTTAGAGTATTTGATGATGGAATTGGTTTCCGATATGAGGTGCCTTTGCAGGAGGGAATAGATAGCATTTTGATAGTGGATGAGATTACTGAATTTAATTTTGCCCAGAGTGGAACTGCCTGGTCGATACCAGCAGATTATGATTCATATGAACATTTATACCGAGCAACAAAGTTAGATGAAGTAAAAGATGCGAATACTCCGATTACGTTGAAAACTGATTCGGACTGGTATGTAAGTATTCACGAAGCTAATCTAACGGATTATGCAGGGATGACTTTAGTAAATAGAGGCGGTACAAATTTTAATTGTAATCTAGTACCGTGGCCCGATGGAATAAAAGTAAAAACAAAAGCCCCTATGGTAAGTCCGTGGAGAACAATAACGATAACCAAAGAAGCCTCTGGACTAGTTGAATCAAAGATGATCTTAAATTTAAATGAGCCAAATGTTATCAAAGATGTAAGCTGGATTAAACCGATGAAGTATGTTGGAATTTGGTGGGGTATGCATCTTGGAGTTGAAACATGGACTTTAGGTCCTAGTCATGGAGCCAATACTGAAAATATGAAACGCTATATTGATTTTGCAGCTGAGCATAATATTGACGCGGCACTTGCCGAAGGATGGAATACCGGCTGGGAAAACTGGGGAAAACAAAACGCCTTTGATTTTACAACCCCTTATAGTGATTATAATTTTGAAGAGATAGTCCGATATGCCAAAGCAAAAGGTGTTGAATTAATTGGACATCATGAAACGGGTGGAGATATTATATCTTATGAATCAAAATTAGAGAAGTCTTTCTCTATTCTCAATCAAAATGGTATTCATGCACTTAAAACTGGTTATGCTGGTCCAATACCAGATGGTCAGCATCACCATGGTCAGTGGATGGTTAACCATTACAGGAAGGTTGTTGAGACTGCAGCACAATATCAAATTACTTTGGATGTGCATGAACCAATTAAAGCAACAGGAATTAGTCGTACATGGCCGAATATGATGACTCGTGAAGGAGCCAGAGGTATGGAGTGGAATGCTTGGAGTGAAGGGAACCCTCCTGAACATCATGTCATTATTCCCTTTACTCGTGGTTTAGGTGGTCCATTAGATTACACTCCTGGAATTTTTGACATATTATATAAAGAACGAAAAGATTACGTAAAGTGGAATGGGAACGATAAAGGAAATAGTAGAGTAAATACAACTTTAGCAAAACAACTTGCACTTTGGGTTACACTATACAGCCCTCTGCAAATGGCTTCAGATATGATTAATAATTATGAAGATCATCCGGCTTTTAATTTTTTTTCCAATCTTCCCTCTGAATGGGATGAATCAATAGTACTTGAGGCTGAGATTGGTGATTACATAATGATTGCTCGCAAAAATGGTGAATCTTGGTTTATTGGAGCTGTATCTGATGAGGAATCCCGCAATATTGACCTAAATTTATCATTCCTCACAAAAGGGAAAAAATATAAAGCAACTATTTATGCAGATGGTGATGAAGCTGATTGGAAAGATAATCCAACCTCTTTTAAGATAGAAAATATGGTAGTAAATTCTTCAAGCGCATTAAATATTAAAATGGCAGCAGGAGGGGGACAAGCAATTGAAATTAGTCCTTACGAAAACGAAATAAATTAAATGAGTAATCCAGAAATAATTATCTATCGCACAATATAAGGTATAAACTTCATGTACTAATAATTACTGTTCGTGAGGTTTAATTGGATAATTCACAAGAAAAATATTCTAATTACTGTTTAATACTTAAAATGAGCAAAATTTGCTAAAAAAGATGATATTTTATAAATACATAGATCAAAACAAACATAAATGACATGTGTAAGTTTTTGTTGAAAATTAACTGATATTTAGATATGTTAATAATCTCTAATCTTAAAAACTATTTAATTTAGAATAAATAATATTTTCATTCGGAGCAAACTATGAAATTAAGAACTTTTCCAATATTTTTAGCCTTTTTAGTGATGGGTATTGCGGATGCAATGGGACCAATGGCCAGTGCAGTTGAGGAAAACTATGAACTAAGTGCTGTAATGGCTACACTGCTTACTTTTTTTGTATTTATAGCATTTGCTGTCTTTAGTGTTCCCGGAGGTGTATTAGCAGCTCGTATTGGCAAAAAAAATCTACTGTTATTAGGGTTGGGACTAAATATTATTGCAATGGCAGTTCCTACATTTATAGACCCCGGATTTACAGTTCTATTGATATGTATCTTCTTATTAGGCATAGGAACTACATTTCTTCAAGTAGCTGGTAACCCTATCATGCTTGATGTAAGTGAAAAAGGGAAGTATAGTAAAAATTTAGCTTTAGCTCAAGGCATTAAGGGATTGGGTTCTTCTGCATCAGCATATTTGGTTGGCTTGGTTTTAGTACTACCAATATTTACATCTATGGGATGGCGAGGAGTATTTCCTGTATTTTTAGTATTTATGGTTTTAGCTTTTGTTTTTGTATTGGGCTTAAAGATAGAAGAAACAAAAGCAGATGTGCCACCAAGTATTGGTTCATCACTTAAGTTACTAAAAGAACCAGTATTTGCTCTAGCAGTACTTGGAATATTTCTCTATGTGGGAGCAGAAGTTTGTATGGCTCGTTTTCTGAAACCAACACTAGAGAGTTTTGGATTTGCAACAGATCAAGCTGCATTGTGGGGACCAACAGTGTTTTTTGGAACTGTAACTTTTGGAAGACTTATAGCTGGAAGTATAAATATAAACCCTCGTACATTTTTTAGAATCTCTGCAGCTCTTGGATTGTTAGGCGTTGTATTATTGATGTCCGGACAAGAGTATCTAGCAATAGTTGGCGTTGTACTAGGTGGCTTAGGCTTTGCAAACATCTGGCCAATGCTTTTCTCAATTACAATTGAAGAGAAACCAGAAAGATCAAGCGAACTATCTGGATTGATGGTAATGGCAATAAGTGGTGGAGCAATTATCCCATTAATTATGGGCGAATTGGTTGATTCTGGAATGCTTGCATTAGCTTATATTGTACCAGCAATTTGTTTTGGATACTTGTTAATGCTTTCAATGAAGGGAAAGAAAAAAGCAGTTAATGCTTAATTAAGATAGATCTATTAAAATTTCAAATACTAAAAATATTGGATAGCAACATGAAGTATATAAATGATAAACGAATAGTTATGACTTTAGATGCTGGAGGAACGAACTTAGTTTTCACAGCAATACAAGGAAATGAGCAGATAATTGATGAAATAAAATTTTCATCCTCACCAAATAATTTAGAGAAGATGTTATCTACTTTAGTAGAGGGATTTAATGAAGTTAAATCAAAGCTAACAGAAGAACCGGTAGCAATAAGTTTTGCATTTCCAGGACCTGCAGATTATCCAAATGGAATAATAGGAGACTTGCCAAACTTACCAGCATTTAGAGGTGGAGTTGCATTGGGCCCTTTTCTAGAAGCTAAATTTAACCTTCCAGTGTTTATAAATAATGATGGTGATCTTTATGCATATGGAGAAGCAATTTCTGGATTTTTACCAGAAATAAATCGAAAGCTGAGAGAAGCTGGAAGTCCGAAACAATATAAGAACCTAGTTGGGCTTACATTAGGAACTGGATTTGGAGCTGGAATAGTTAGAGACGGAAACTTGTTTCTTGGAGATAATTCTGGAGCTGGAGAGATATGGTTGCTTAGAGATAAATTATCACCTATGCTTAACATAGAAGAACATGCCAGCATTAGGGGAGTAAAGAAGATATATTCTGACTTAGTTGGTCTATCAGCAGAAGATACTCCAGAGCCGAAAGATTTATATGAGATAGCAAAAGGTGAAAAAGAAGGGAATAAAGATGCAGCAATCATGGCATTTAAAAATATGTCAGAAGCTTGTGGAGATGCAATATCAAATGCAATTACTATAATAGATGGATTAGTTGTAATTGGTGGTGGATTATCTGGAGCATCAGATATATTCTTACCATTTTTAACAAATGAGATGAATAGTAATTATACTAGAGAAGATGGTTCAGAATTTAGAAGATTGGTTCAACAAGTTTACAACTTAGAGAAAGAAGAAGAACTAACTAAATTCTTAAGGGGTTCAACAAAAGAATTGGAAATATTTGGAACAAATAAAACAGTTAAATATGACCCAGAAACAAGACTGGGTATAGGAATATCGAAGATAGGAACAAGTAAGGCTATCTCACTTGGTGCTTATGCTTTTGCTCTTAATCAATTAGGTTTATAAAATAAACGAAAATTTTTCTCTTCAAATTAAGGAAGTTTTCACTTTAGAAAAGATGAATAAAATCAAATCATTTAGACTAACATTATTTCAAATACTTCTTTTCATACTTCTTCTAGTATGGGGAGACCTTTTTGCACAGAGCAAATCTGTAAAAGAAGTAAATATTTCTAACTACTTACCGAGTAAAACTCAAAAAGAAATAATTCTTGCTAAGGTAGGAGATAAGTTTATTACTGTAAGAGAATTTTACGAAAGAGCGGAGTATACTATAAGACCCAATTATGCTAAAGGGAAATCAGAATTAGTTAAGAAAATTGTTCTCAATTCTCTAATCGCTGAAAAACTTATTGTGATTGAAAGAGGCGCCGAAAGTAAAATCAAAAATACTAAAGAGTATTATAGAATAATGAATGGAAGAAAAGAACAAGTTATGCGACAAGTTCTTTTTAATGAAGAAGGATATGCAAAAGTAAAAATTGATAGCTCGGAATTAGCAAATGAATATAAATTTGCTGGTAGAACATATGATGTAGAGTTCATAAATTGTGATCTTCTAGAAGAAGCAGAGTATGTAGTAAATCAATTAAAATCAGATACAATAAGTATCGCTCAAGTATATTATGAACTAATAGGCGAGACTAAAAACCCTAAACAAAAAATTGTTTGGAATAGCCCTGAGTATTCAGAAATATCAGATTTGCTTTTTAAAAATAAGG
>CBDUTO010000086.1:0-18889 GCA_965370315.1 uncultured Melioribacteraceae bacterium | reverse complement strand
GGCAAATATCTACTAAGGTTACAACCTCAGCTCAATTTTGATATAAATGCAAATCCCACAATATCACTTGGAAACAAAGAGATTGTTGAACAGATTGATATTGAGGAAATCTTAAACTTACCACAAAAGATAGCTGAAGAGCGTAATATACAAATATGTATAGCCTTTGATGAATTCCAAGAAATTGCAAGAATTGATAAATTTCTAATTAATTGGATGCGTTCTGTCTTTCAAAATCAAAAAAACATTTCGTATGTTTTTCTTGGGAGCAAACAATCTTTAATGGAGAATATATTTAGTAATATAAACTCCCCATTTTACGAATATGCTTTAAAAATGGATATAAAACCGATAGCAAGAAAAGAATTATTTACATTTATTAGTAATAAATTTGCAAATCAAAACTTAACCATATTAACAAAAACAATTAATGATATATTAGATTATTCAAATTGCCATCCACATTTTACACAATATTTTGCATCCGTAGTATTTGATGAAATAAGAAATGGAGGTGACGAAAAAGGGGAAATATTCAAAGAAATCTGGATGGGGAAGATAATAGATAGCCAATCAGTAATCTTTCAAAATATTTACGATATGTTAAATAACAATCAGCGAAAAATTCTATTGGCATTATCTAATTCAACTGAGGGAATATTTTCAAATGCAATTCGTAAAAAGTATAATCTAACTACAAGTTCAACCCTATCAACTAATATAAAAAGTCTGATTCAAAAAGATTTAATATACAAAGATGGTAATTTGTACAAATTATCGAACCCAGTTTTTAATTATTGGATAAAAGCAATTAGCAAAAACAATAATTGATTTAACCCAAAATAGTTTTTGAGATTTATGACTCCAGCATACTACATATATAAATACCCATATAAACTTGGATGGTACTTAGCAAAACTCTTAAAGAAAAATAATGAGTTGGTATTTTACTGCGCTGATCCTCTAGATTATGAGATGTTTATTCCAATAAAAAAACACTTACCTGCGATAGAAATTGTTGCGAAGAACAAAAAGACTAGAGATTACTTAACAAAAAATGGAATTGAGTATTTACGAATGCCAGTTTTTCCAAAAGCTGTAATAATGGCTCGGCATGCACCATATAAATTCCCAGTTAAACAAATAATTAAAATTGGTTTTGATCATGGGCTATACCAATTCAAACGTTGGACAGCTCCCGAAAATTACAATAGGTTCGATAGATATTTTGTGAGTAGTCCAGATCAAGTTAAAACCGCCAAAACACTTGGCATTACTACAACAATGGCAATTGGTTATCCAAAATTAGATAATGCTTTTAATGGCACCTACAATGAAGAATATCTTAATAATATTAAAGATAATTTGAAGCTTGATAAAAACAAGCGAACTATTATTTTTACTTCAACATGGAATGTAGATGGTCTCTCGGCACTTGATAGATGGATTGACCGAGTTGGTGAATTAGTAGACAAATATAATGTACTTGTTACTGTTCATACATGGACAGAGAAAAAAAAGATTGAAAAGCTTAAAGCGACTAAGAAAATTTTCTTTTTAGATAAGTTTGATGTTACCACCTATTTAATGATTGCAGATGTTTTCATAGGTGATTACAATTCTTTAATTGGGGAAGTATGCGGATTGGATAAACCAATTATTACATTTCGTGTTCCAGAATCAAAACGCTCCATAAAAGAAATCACCAACATGATTGAGGGCATTAGTCTTAGGATTGATACGTTCAATGAAATACATGCTGCTATTGAGCAAAGTTTGAATAATCCCGAAGAGTTAAATTCTGCAAGAAAAAATGCAAACGAAATAATCTTTTTTGCCTTGGATGGAAACGCTGGTAAGAGAGCTGCTGAAGAGACAGTGAAGTTGTTGAAATAATATTTTAATTTGGTTTTTTGAGATTCCCGATATAAACATTCGGGAATGACAATTGGTTTATTAAAATTGCTCACATCATTTCATGTTTGGAATATTATTTTTGAATAATGAGATTTAATTGTGATTTGTAAATTGGAATTTATTGTTTTCTTCTAACCCCTTGGGTGAAAATCTTTATGCATTTGCTTTACAAATTCTCTGTCGATATGTGTATAAATTTGGGTTGTAGAAATATCTGCATGGCCTAGCATTTCTTGCACAGCACGAAGATCCGCGCCTCCTTCAAGTAAGTGGGTTGCAAAGCTATGCCTAAAAGTATGTGGATGAAATTCTTTCTCAATTTTAGCTGCTTTTACATATTTGTCAACAATTTTCCATACCCCCATTCTCGAAAGTTTTGTTCCACGATTATTTAAGAATATTATATTTTCACTCTTCATTTTCTTTTCTAACAAAGGACGAAGTGTTTTCATATATTCACGGATCCATTTAACGGCACTACTTCCTATTGGAATTAAACGCTGTTTAGACCCTTTCCCTAAAACCCTAATTACACCATCACTGAAATACAAATCACTAATCTTAAGGTTAATTAGTTCAGTGACTCGTAAGCCGCTTGAATAGAATAGTTCAAGCATGGCTTTGTCTCTAAGTCCAAGTTTTTCCTTCACATTTGGGGATTGAAGTAGCTTCTCAATTTCCAAGAAAGACAAAACTGATGGCAACTTCCGTTCTGTAATACGAGTAGATAATATCTCAACAGGATCCTTTTCGATGTATTCTTGTGAGGAAAGATATTTGAAAAATCCTTTAACAGCTGAAAGATAACGAGAGGTTGATGATGAAGAAATTCCTAAATCTCGCATTACTTCAAAATATTCAGTAATTATTTTTGTTTTAACACTATTTAGGTCAGTAACATTCTGCTCTTCAATATAATTTAAGAACTTATTTATATCTGATGAATATGAGGAAACAGACTGTTCTGACAAATTCCTTTCCAATTTTAAGTATGCCAAATACTCTTGAAGAAATTGATTAAATTCAGAACTATTCATTAATGATACCGTTGTTTTTATAACTCTCTATAAACTTGGAAGTTTGAATTGTAGTTAATTAAAATTAATAAAAGCATTAATTTAGTTAACGCAGATTAATTCTCAAGACTCTGAAGGATTAATAATTGAGTTTTAATATCTCAACATTGCAATAGATATTAATTTACCTTAGTTTCACCTTCACTTTTGTTTTCCAATTCGTCCTGTTGTGGATATCGAATTCTCTTATGATGTTGACTTATAAGTATACTAAGGAATGCTTCTTTAATCTCATGAATATCATTAAAGGTTAGTGGTGATTCATCTAATTGTCCATCATCGATTCTGATTTTAAATAAATTGTTTATATAATTTCTAATCTTCTCTGGAGTTGGTTCATCCATTGAACGTACAGCAGATTCAGCAGCATCCGCAAGCATTAACAAAGCAGTCTCTCTAGTATTAGGTTTTGGGCCAGGGTATCGGTAGTCATTTTCATTAACATTATCCTCGCCATAAAGTTCTTTTGCTTTTTCATAAAAATACTTAATCACCATAGTTCCATGATGCATCGGAATAAAATCAATTATCTCTTTAGGAAGTTTATGTTTTTTCCCTAACTCAATACCACCCATTACATGTTCACGTATTAAATCGACACTCTCTTTTGGAGGAAGACTTTCATGTATATTTACATTATCTAACTGATTTTCTATAAATCCTTCAGGCTTAATTGTTTTGCCAATATCGTGATAATACGCTCCAACCCTTGCTAATATTGGGTTAGCGTCTATTTTAATAGCTGCGCTTTCCACCATTGAACCAATCGTCATTGAATGAGCAAAAGTACCAGGTGCATCGTTAGCCAAAGTCTTTAATAGAGGAGAATTAAAATCTGTTAATTCAAATAGAGTTAACTCAGTAGTTATTCCAAAAATTTTCTCAACAAATATTATGAGTCCAAATGTCAATGCAGGTGATATTAGAGCATTGGAAGCTGCATATGCTGAGGAAATAAGCATAACGTTCCAGGAGTCAAATCTTTCAAAACCAAAAGCTAATATGCTTAAAACATAACCTAATAAAATATAGAGAAATGAGTGAAATATTTGATTTCTATTCTTTATATCTCTTACAGTATAGGCTGCTAATCCTCCAGTAACAATATTTGTAACACCTAGTATATAATCATTACCTCTAATACCAGCAACAGCAAGTGCAACAACAACCGTTGCATAAAATCCGACACGTGAATCAAACACAATTGTTAGTATCATTGAAGCTACAGGAACAAGAATTAACAGTTCTAACGATCTATCTATTTCAATTTGAGTAATTAGGAATGCAGAAAAACTAGATATCAGCATAACTATAGAAATCAATAACAACTTTAAATTATCATAAAATATTTTTTTTCTAAATAAAAAGAGATAGATCAGAAATGGAACAAACAACAATGTGATGTGTAAGAACTTTCCAAAATTCTGTAAAATTGTATCAAAGGTAGAGAGAGTTGATCCTTTTGCAATTCTGTAGGAATCAATTTTAACTTTAGTTTCATTGGTAATTCTATCATGCTTAGCAACTATTCTTTCATTTTCATTTATAATTCCAAGATTAATTAAAACTCTATCAATAGCTACTTTTTTTGATTCTTCAGTACTACTTTGGCTATATACAATATTCGGTTTTATAAAAAAAGTAAGGAGCTCTTTTATTGCACTTTTAATTTCACTTTGCCTCGAAATTTTATTATATATTCTTTGATTTAAGTGTGTTGATAGAACTGCAAAATCATAAAATCTTTCTTTTAAATAGCTTTTTTCATATTTGCCATCTCTAACTGAAATAGTATCATTTTCAATAGAAGTATACAAAGCACTTAAATAACCGCGTCTATAAATCCTTTTCACTTCTGAGTTACAAAAAGAATAGATTTGGTCTAAAGTTAACCCTTCACCAATAGATTTGTTTTGAATACTAATAAATGTGTTAAATGCAGTTGGTTTAAGAATTTGCTTAGATAATTGAAAATTTGAATCAGGATAGGAAATTATTAAATTAATTTGGTTGGTTAATTCCTTACTACCTACTTTAATATTTTCGAGCACTTCGCGCGGAATATTGTTGTCTTTAATAAATATTTTGTAAATACTACTAGCAGCATTAATTCTTTCCCTCTCTATAGCATGAGGCTCTTTAAGAATTTCAAATGTTTGAGAGGCTATTAAATCATCTTTAATCCAAATAGAATTTACTTGAACTTCCGAATCAATTGATTCCCCTTTTGGAAACATTAAAACAATTAACGATACAGTAATTATTAAAAGTAATATTTTTAATCTTCTACTGTTTTTAATTTGCTGCATATTCATTAGAGTCTTACTCCTTAGCCTTCAATACCATTTCAAGAAACTCAGCTACTCCATCCTCTTCATTAGATTTGGATGTAATAAAGTCAGCAAGCCCTTTAATTTCAATTACAGCATTGTCAACCGCTACTTTAACAGCTTTTGTTTCAAAGAGAGTTCTATCATTATGCCAATCTCCCATGACAGCTACTTCTTCAATATTGATTTTCAGTTTTTTTAGAAGTCTTGTTAATGCTTTACCTTTACTAGAACCATGCTTTCTTACTTCAAAGAAATATGTGTCACCTCTTCTATGTGATTTATAAAAGGATGTATTCAAACCAAAAGCATTGGGAAATGTCATTTTCTTTTCAATGTACCTCACTGAATCTTTATAATCACTAGCAATAACTAGTTCGAGAGTACCATTTATATAATCATCCAGTGAATCAACTTCAATGTATGTCGCACCAAATTTGTCTAATAATTCAGGTATCAATGGACTATGATCAGTATAATAAATTGCATCAGCATGGCAAAGTGCAATATTCAGAAGGTGGAAGTCAGCTAATTTAATTGCCTTTTTTACATATTTGGTAGGAATGTAAGATTCATATATTATTTCATCAGACATGCTTTTAATTAATGATCCATCTAAAGTTATAAGAGGAGTTTGTAATCCAAGTAAGTTAGCATGATCGATAATTGCACTATGTAAACGTCCTGTAGCAAAAGTGAATCTCATCCCCTTTTTTCTAAGAGCTTTGATAAGTCTCTGACTTTCAGTTCCAATTTCGTTTGAACCATTTAATAGTGTCCCATCCATATCAGAAACTATTAACTTTATATTTTTTAATCTTTCTCTACTAACCATTATCCATTGTCATTTGAGAGTTTACTTAATAAAGTTCCAATTATTAAAGTTGCTGCCACTCCAATAAGCGTAAACCACGTCCAAGCTGCTAGATCTAACGTAATCACTGTAATCATTATAAAGATGCCTGCCGTGAATCCAGCTAAAGCATCTTCTTGTTTTGCTTTTTTGTTTAACAACCCTAATAAGAATGTTCCTAGTAATCCACCATAGGTAAAGGATGCTATACTTAATGCTAATTCAACCACGGTTTGTGAGGATGACATAAAGAAGAATGCTGAACCAATTAACAAAACTGCCCACATTATTGTAAAATATCTCGAAATCTTAAGCTCTTTCTTTTCGTCGTCTATTCCTGTAAAAGGTTTGTATAAATCTAACATAGTGGAAGAAGCGAGAGCACTAATAGAACCTCCAAGAGTGGATAGAGCTGCCGCAAAAAGTCCAGCTATAATAATTCCAGAAATTCCGACCGGTAATTGTTGAATAATAAATATTGGGAATATCTCATCAGATTTTGAAATTCCTATTTCAGCAAGATTATACGTTCCATAAAATGCATATAGTCCTAATCCAACTAGAAGAAAAAGAGTAAATTGAATTATTACCAGAACACCACTACCGATTATAGCTTTCTTTGCAGCATCCAAAGATTTAGTAGTAAGTAACCTTTGAACAATAAGTTGGTCAGTTCCATGAGAAGCCATTGAAAGAAACGCTCCTCCGAGTAGTCCAGCTAAAAGGGTATATGGTTTAGAAAAAAACTCTGCGAACCCTCCGCTAAATCCAAAATTAAATATTTCTAATTTGTTATCCATACTTGAGGCTGCAATTATAGAATCAAATCCATCGGGAAGAAGATTGAATACCAAGAATCCTAAAGCAATTGTTGCTCCACCGAGATAAATTATCATCTGAATAACATCAACCCAAATAACTCCTTTTACTCCACCCATATATGTGTACGTTAAAGCTATTGCAGCAATAATTATTATTGCCATAGGATAACTAATATCTAACATTAACTTTAATGGAATTGCTGTAGCAAATAATCGTACACCATCTGCGGCTAGTCTAGTAAATATAAAAACTATTGAGGCGAAGGAGCGTGTTTTTCCACCAAATCTGTTCTCTAAAAACTGATAAGCTGTTGACAAATCCCCTTTGAAATATGAAGGAAGTAAAATAGAAGCTATAACTATTCTGCCAATCAAATACCCCATAGTTACTTGAAGAAAATTTAGATTGGTCAAATAGGCCAATCCAGGTATTGAAATAAAAGTTAGTGTACTTGTTTCAGCAGCAACAATTGAGAAACAAACTGCCCACCACTGTACTGATCCAGAACCTTGGAAATAATCTTTGGATGATTTTTGCTTACCACCCTTGTACATTCCGAAAATAGCTATACCTATTAAGTATGCAACTATTATTACATAATCAATTGAACGATCCATATGCCGCCATATTTAGTTGTTTTTAAAATCTTTGATTGCTTCTTCTACAGAATTGTAGATAGGTAATATTTTATCGAGTTGCGAAATCTCAATTAGCGTTCTCACACTTTTTTGAGGAGATGCAATTTTAATTTCTCCCTCTTCGGCTTGCAGTATTCTAAAAGCCAGTAATAATGCGCTTAAACCAGAACTATCGCAATATTCAACTTCTGACATATCAACAACAAGTCTGTTAACTTCCTCTGAAAGAGTTATTGTAAATTCAGCTTTTACCATTCCAGCAATTGCAGAATTAAATCTGCTTTCGTTAAGCTTGAATATTGCAATATCGTTTTCCGTTTTTAATTCAAAATTTATCAACTCATTCATAGTATTATACTTGTTGTTAATTATTTTTAAAACATCCTCAATGAATTTAATAAATTTCTGTATGATTTTTCAGGATTAATTTCATTTGGAATTTGAAAATTGTAAAAACAATCTGCGTTTTCTTTCACAAAGCCAATTCTAAAATCTGACAAAGGAATATTTGTTAATGCACTTGAGAAGAGATCAATTTCTCTATTCAGGTCTATAACTAAATCGAAAGTATGTTTTTTGATTCTATTTATTAATTCCCTATTTGGCAATCCAATTTTTGTTTTGTCTTCAACATTAATTATTAGAGAGGCATATTCAAAATCGTTCGGTAAATAGGAGAATTGATCTTTGGATTGTATTATAAATAATTCCTTTTTATGAATAGCTAAAAACCTAATAATCTCAATTATCTCATCTACCAGACTATTTGTAAAAACTGGAAGAATAATAAGAACTTGTTTTGAATTAGAAAAAAACTTTTGAAAATTTATTTCTGAACTTTGAACTCTAGAAAAATTCTTCTTTGCAAAATATTTTGCTAATATTAGTTTTATCTTGTTAATCATATTTAGCGTGGTTTCATATCCATATTTTTAGATACAACTATGATAAATATATAAGTATTAAATTATTTCACTTCAAGTTGCAACATATTTACAAATGGCTCTGTTCTTTTTTCTATTAAGTTTATGTATTCTTGGCTTATTTCAAATCCAATATATTTTCTATTACTTTTTAATGCTGCAATAGCAGTTGTACCGCTTCCCATAAATGGATCTAGAATAATATCAGTCGTAAAAGAATAAAGTTGAGTTAACCTATAAGGTAAGTCAATTGGAAATGGTGCAGGATGCCCAACTCTTCTTGCAGATTCAGCGTTAAAAGTCCAAATAGATTTAGTCCATTCCATAAATTCATCCCGAGAAATAGTATCTTGTTTAGCTTCTTTTTCAATTTTGCTTCTTTCTCTTTTATAATCACCTTTAGAAAATATTAGAATATACTCATGAATATCTCTTAAAGTTGGATTAGAAGCAGACATCCAACTTCCCCAAGCTGTAGATGGACTTGCACTTGCAGCTTTATTCCAGATTATTTCACCTCGCATGTTAAAACCAATTTCTAACATCATTTTTGAAATATAATCTGAAAGTGGAATGTATGGTTTTCTTCCAAGGTTTGCCAAATTAATACAAGCACGTCCACCATTTACCAACACTCTATATGTTTCAGTAAAAACATTATGTAGCATTTCCAAATACTCTGATAAAGATAAGTCCTTATCATACTCTTTTGATACATTATATGGTGGTGAAGTAATCATCAAGTGCAGTGAATTATCAGGTATCATTGACATATTTTCTGCTGAACTTAATATAGTTGTGTTTAGTAAATTTTCTGGAAAAATATTGATTTCTTTATTAACAGTCTTTTTATTTGACAGTTCCTTGTATAATTTAGAATCATAGAATTTGCTCGAATCATGGTTAATTCTTCCATTAGTTCCGAATGAACTAGACTCAGTTCCCTTTATATTAGTGTTTCTTTTCATTAAATATTACTCATTGATTAGATTAAGAAATTTCTCAGCAATTGAAATGTTATCATTCTCTTTTGCAGAAATTGTTATAATTTGTCCTAATTTCTTTTTAGGTAACATTGACGAAAATAAATTCATATCTGAATTTACCAATTCAGCAATGTAGCTAGACAATTCTTTGTACACGTCAAAAGTTTGAAAACCATTGCTTATTGAATTTTTTATAAAATCCAATGAGGGGTTTGGATATAAGGAAATAAAGCTTTGGATAATTCCAGATTTTTTCAAAAAATCAACTTTTTTTGTATAACTTTTAGTAATTGGACTATTACCGATAATAACAATGGGAATTTCAGTTGACTCTGCCCCTGAAACCCTAATATTAATTGATTTACCTATAGCTTTTAACATTGAATCGGAACGTAAAATTGACGGATTGCCTTTGTGAGTTTTGTAATCTCCAACAAAAACGACATTTTCATTCTCAAATTTATAATTATTAACAATGCTCATTTTGATTTCAAAAAGTAATTTTATGTTTCCTGCATTTTGTTGCTTTTCATTGGTCGTGCAAAATGCTAAATCAGCATCACTTTGAATTGTTAAACCGAGTTCAGGACAAACAACACCGTTAACAGCAAATAGACCCAATTCATTAGCTATTGGTTGAAAAAAATCTCTAGTCCATTTCTCTGTGTATTGACCAATTAATGAATTCCTACTATTTAAAGTCTGTCCTTCAGCATCCTTTCCTTTAGGAACATAGGAAAAATACCCGTCTGACAAATTATAAAATAATTGTTCTGGAGAAGCAAAATTTTTCATTGCTTCACTAAAGAACTTTTGCTCAATTTTTTTGTTCCAAAAACTCATTTGTTTACCCAAGATTCTAAAAAACAAAGTTAATAAATTATAGACACCTTCTCAGTTTATAACACATCTATTTATTTTAAAAGATTGTTAAATTCATCTTCCGAAATAATTTTAACTCCAAGTGTTTCTGCTTTCTTTATTTTTGATCCAGCTTTATCACCAGCTAAGAGGTAATCTGTCTTTTTACTTAAACTGGAAGAGAATCTCCCTCCAGAAACAATTATTCTCTCTTTTGCTTCATCACGGCTCATACTTAAAGAACCTGTAACAACAAAAGTTAATCCTTCTAACTTTGAATTGCCACCTTCTATTTCATCCGATTCAAAACTAAGTCCACTCTTCTGCAACTTTTCAATTAGCATTAAATTTTCATTTTGAGTGAAATATTCTGTTAAACTCTTACTAATACTTGGACCAATTTCATCAACAGCTTCTAATTCTTCTATAGTTGCCAACTTCAGTTCCTCTATTGTACCAAAAGCATCGGCTAATTTTCGAGCAACCCCAGCACCCACGTATCTGATTCCCAGAGAAAAAAGGACTTTATGAAAAGGTTGTCCTTTACTTTTTTCAATTGATGCAAAAAGATTATCAATGCTTTTTTCACCAAATCTATCAAGTGATTTCAACTCATCTTCCTTTCCTGATAAACTATAAATATCAGGAAAAGAACTTAAAAATCCTTTATCTACAAAGTGGTTTACAATTGCTTCCCCTAATCCCTCAATATCCATTGCCACCCTTGAAGCAAAATGAATTAGCCTTCCTTTTACTTGTGCTGAACATAAATCATTAACACAGTAAAGTGCTACTTCACTCTCTTTTTTTTGTAGTTCAGATTTGCAAATTGGGCATTCTGTTGGAATAGCTAATGGCTGAGATTCGCTTTCCCTTTTTGTCAAATCTACTTCAACTACTTTTGGAATTACATCTCCCCCTTTTTCAATCTTAACATAATCATTTTCACGAATATCTTTCCGTTCTATTTCATCGTAATTATGTAATGTTGCCCTACTTATTACTGAGCCTGCAAGTTCAATTGGTTCCAATTCTGCAACTGGAGTTACAGCGCCTGTTCTTCCAACTTGCCAAGTTATTTTATTTAGTTTTGTAATTACTTGTTTTGCCTTAAACTTGAACGAAGTAGCCCATCTCGGAGATTTAGCTATAGACCCTAATGTTTTCTGTTGTTCAAATGAGTTTACTTTTATTACAATACCATCAATTTCATATGGAAGATTGTCTCTCTTCTTTTCCCACACATGACAGTATTTTATAACCTCTTCAATGTTTTTACAAAGCTGATAATTTGAATTTATTTTAAATCCTAATTGCTTAAGAAAGCTCAGTCCTTCAACTTGAGAATTAATTTTGAGGTTATCTCCCAAAAGGTAATAAGTAAAAATATCTAAAGGACGTTCATCAACCAATTTTGGGTCCTGCAGTTTTAAAGTACCGGCTGTGGAGTTACGCGGATTTGCAAAAAGTTTCTCCCCTCGGCTTTCTCTTTCAGCATTAAATTTATTGAACCCATCAATGGGCATAAAGACTTCTCCACGCACCTCAAAATCAGATTGCTCTTTTACTTTTAACGGAATACTTCTAATTGTTCTAATATTATTTGTAATCTCTTCACCAACACTACCATCACCACGTGTTGCAGCTTTCAATAAAAATCCATTTTGATAGTGGATACTTGCTGATACTCCATCAATTTTTAATTCAACAACATATTCCACATGCTCATCTTCACTTAGACCACCTTTTACTCTTTTATCAAAAGCAAATAACTCATCTTCATTATAGGTGTTGGATAGACTAAGCATTGGAGTTTTATGCTCAATTTGATTTGCTTTCTTTGTTATATCAGATCCAACTCGTTGGGTTGGTGAATCCTTTGTAACCAAATTTGGATTTTTTTCTTCTAAGTGTAGCAGCTCTTTTAGTAGGGAATCAAATTCATAATCGGAAATTTCTGGCTCAGCTATTACATAATATCTTTGATTATGATAATTTATTTTATCTCGAAGAGATTCTATTTCCTCAGTAATTGAATCAGTCATTTGTTTTGATAGAATCTTTTAGATAACGAATTCCATTTGCATCTATACTAATATTTCTAATCTCACCCTTTTTACCTTTAAAGTTTAGATTTTTTCCATTGAGGAATAATTCAATTCCACCAGCATTACCTAATAATAAATTGATTTCAGATTCAGCAACTAAAACTTTAGTCCTATTTGGATTAAGAATAAATTCATCATTTTTTTGCTTATCTATTATAATTCTAAACCATGCTGTATCTAATGCATTTATTTTAAGTGAGAGACTATCAACTTTTGAAATTTCTTTTGCTGCTTTTTTGCTATCTTCTTTTACTTCAAACCTTGGGGTATCTTCAACATCTTTTCTTTTATCAAGTATCTCTTCAATTTTAGCTTCAACTATAATTTCATCATTTTCGTTTTGAAAAAACAGAAAATATGAGATTGCAATTAAAACTATCACAACAAAAAAGATAATAATTGGGATTGGATTAGTATTTTTTTTTGCTAACTTATTAAGATCTTTCTTTTCTGCACTCCCTTCTTCAGCAGCTAATTTATTCTCATGTTTACTACTTGTCTCACTCTCTGAAAGCTCTTCAAGACTAATACCTTTTAACGCAGCGTCATACATTTTAATTGCTTCTTCCGTATTTAAATCAACAGCATCGGCATACTTTCTAATAAACGCTCTTATATAAAGATCCGGCATAAAATCAAAATTACCCTTTTCCATTTCACCAAGATAATTTGCATCAATACGTGTTCTTTCATAAATATCACCTAAAGTAATATTTTTTTCTTCCCTTTTTGCTTTTAGTTCTTTAGCAAAATTGTCAAGTGAGTCACTCATTTTTTACTCATTCTTAAATTTTAATTTGGCTGCAAAAGCACCATCAATTCCATGTATATTAGGATATGTTTGTAGGCATCCATTTTCACCCACTAATATTTTTTCAAAATAATTAGTAGCATTTATTAACTCAAACTCTTTGTGCTTTTTTAAGAATTCATTAATTACATTATAGTTTTCTTCAGGTTCAATTGTACATGTGCTAAATACCAATTCACCACCAGGTTTTAATAGAGAGGCTCCCTTTTCTAATAACCTTGGTTGAAGCTCTGATAATTTTCTAATATCAGAGATATCGCGTCGCCACTTAATATCAGGCTTTTTGGAAATAGTTCCCAAACCTGTGCAAGGCACATCTAGTAATATTTTATCAAATTTTTCTTCGTCTTCAAATTCCAATGCATCTGCTTCAATAGCTTTAACATTAGTAATCGATAGTCGTTTTAAATTTTGCTTTAAAAGATTTAACCTACTTTCATATTTATCAATCGCAACTATTTCACCACTATTCTTCATTAAATCTGCAAGAAGACTGGTTTTCCCTCCAGGTGCAGCGAATAAATCTAGTACTCTTTCATTTGGTTTTGGATCTAGCAAATAACATGAAAACCCAGTGCTTTCATCCTGAATAGAAAAAATTCCTTTGGTGAAATACTCCCATTCACTAATATTAGACATATTATTAAGCTTAATAAAATTTGGAAGATACTTCCCTTTTGAGAAAGTTATATCTTCAGATTTTAAGAGTTTTGTGGTTTCATCTATGTTGGAAATTAAACCATTTACTCTTAGACTAATTGTTGGACGATTGTTGTTGCTTTTTAGAAGGTTTTCCGTAAACTCTTCACCATATCTCGCAAGCCATCTTTTTACCATCCAACTTGGGTGCGAATGGTAAGCAGATAAATATCCAGCTAAATCTTCATCACGTTTTGGATATCGAATACCATTTTTATTCCTAATAATATTGCGGAGTACCGCATTAGTTAAATTAGCAGATTTTTCACCCTGTAATTTTTTTACAAAATCTACAGCCTCGTTTACCGCAGCATAATCTGGAACTTTATCTAAAAATAGGATTTGATAAAGTGCAACCCGCATTGAATTTTTAACATTTGGAATGCACTTAGAAAATTGACCTTTATAAAATCCAGTTAAAACCCAATCTATTCTACCAAGAAATCTAATAACACCATGAACTATTTCGTATAAAAGTGCTTTATCATTCGTTTTTAACTCACTACCTTTTAGCTCAATATCGAGCATTTTATCCAGATATGCATCTGTTCTGTCAATTCTATTAAGAATTTTAACTGCTAACCCTCTTACTCCTTCGTATAGATTTAGTGATTTGTATCCACTCTCTTCCACGTTAACCTTAACCTTTCATCTATTAATAATGGAACTAACTCATATAAAGGAGTTATCCAATTTTTGTTCACTTTTCAACTTTAAAAAATAGTTAAAAACGATGTGATTTATAAGTAGTATTTATTTTTTTACATAAAAAAAGGCTGAAGATTAATAAATCAACAGCCTTAATAAAATTTGATATTAGAAAGAATTAACTATTTTTTTGCATATTTCTTATTAAATCTCTCTACACGACCAGCTGAATCAAGCATTTTTTGTTTTCCAGTAAAGAAAGGATGTGATTTATTTGAGATTTCCAATTTTACTAATGGATAAGTATTACCATCTTCCCATTCAATTGTATCACTTGTTGCTTGAGTTGATCTTACTAAAAACGCATGGTCAGCAGATACATCTTTAAATACCACTGGTCTATAATTTTCTGGATGAATTCCTTTTTTCATTTCACTATCCTAAAGTTATAATTTTTCAGAACTCCAAATATAAAGAATAATAGCTTTAATTTCAAAAAATATCTTTTCAAAGATTTACGAAATAATCTTATTCAAAAACTTATTAAAATAGCCAATAATATTAAAAATTAGAATCTACTATTTTGCATTATTTATTAGCAAACAATAGATTTCTGCATCAAACTATTGGATTAAGTAACTTAGCAAATTAAATAATAAATTTTTGGATAAAATGAAATCAATACTACTCTTTCTATTAATTACTGCAACATATAGTTATTCTCAAATTAAATTTGATGCTGATTTTGAAAGTGGAAATCTTGCAACTGTTTCGACTACTGACTCAATTTATTATCAAATTTCTACGCATGAAGATATTGGAGGAAGGTGGTTCTATTATAGAATTAGTGGAGTAAAGGATAATTTTATTAAAGTAAAAGTTACTAATAGTGATGTTAATCGTCCAATGTACTCATATGACAATAGAGATTTTGTTCGCTTTACTGCAACCGAATCTCCCTCCGTAAATTATTTTGAGAAAACATTTATAGAAGATACAGTTTATGTGGCATATTATACTCCATACAATTTTAGTTTTCTCCAAGAAAGATTATCGGAGTGGGGGGAAAGCGAGTTTGTAAAATTAGACACCTTAGGATTTACTGAACACAATTTCCCCGTACAAGAAATAATTTTAACAGATCCTTCTGTTCCTGATGAAAACAAAAAACGAGTCTGGATTCATGCAAGAACACATCCAGGCGAGACCCCAAGTTCATGGCACTTTGATGGGATAGTTCAAGAACTTCTTAAAGATGATGATGCAATAGATTACTACCGCAAGAATATTATTTTCTATTTGTATCCTTTCAATAATCCCGAAGGTGTTTTTTATGGGCGCTCGCGAACAAATTACTATGGCGTTGACCAAGAGAGAGAATGGAATAAAAGCGATGCTGAGACTGCATCTGCAGTTCTCTTGTTAAAAAACAGAATGGAAGAAATAAATTCTGAGAAAGTTTTATCCGTTGCATTAAATTTACATTCGCAAGCATCAGCCTTTCCAACATTTTGGATACATACTGCCAGTTCTACTTCCGATTATTTTTACAGACGAGAGTATCAATTTTCTAATCTTGCAATATCCGATTTACCATATTTTGTTCATTCAGATTATAGAGAATCTAATCTGCAAAGATATTTTCCAGAAGGGTTTATGTGGGCAACCCAAAATGATAAAATTTTGGCATTAACTTACGAAACCCCTTACGACCACTATTCAAATGGAGAATGGGTAACTAATGAAAATCTTTTTGAGTTTGGATCAACTACAGTTTATGGAATAGCAGAGTTTCTTGAGCTCTCACATTCCAAGCGTATAATTATTGATAATAGTAACGCTTCATCAAGTGGGTTTTGGCAAACATTTGATACTGATGTTAATCCAAGTAGCGGAGATGCATATAATTTTTATAGTGATGATTTTTATTATATAGAGGCTGGAACAGGTGACAATAAAATTGCATATGAAACGGAGACTATTGAAAGTGGAATATATGATGTGTATGCATGGTGGACATCACAGACAGATAATGCTTCGAATACAAAATTTTTAATTGCTGCAAATGGTGACGAATGGATTTCTGAGAAATCCCAAAAAACATCTGGTGGTCAGTGGAATTTATTATCAACTATTCAATTAAATGATTCCAGTAATATTACTGTAACAATAAATGATGATGCAAATGGGACTGTTATTGCTGATGCCATGCGAATAATCTATCGTGGAGAAGCGACTGCTGTAAATGGAAATAATAATTTAGTAAACTCATTTGAATTGTATCAAAACTATCCAAATCCATTTAACCCTTCAACAACAATAAGATTTAAGTTAAATAAATCTGAAAACGTTAAAGTTAATATATACAATTCCCTCGGTGAATTAGTTGATACAATTGTTGATAATTATTTGGGAATTGGATTGCATGAAGTCGTCTTTAATTCAAATAGTTATAACTCAATTTCTAGTGGTATTTACTATTACCAAATAAGTTCCGAGTCCTTTTCTCTTACAAAAGGTATGGTATTGCTTAAATAGTGGAGTAAAATTAGTGGGTTTTTTCTACTACTACAATTTTGTATTATTTGAATATTTTTTTTAAACATTTAACTATTAATAAGATTTATATGAGACCTAGAACCCTATTATTATTTCTTTTTGCATTTGTCAATTTTAGTAATGCTCAAACTACAGATGAAAGTTGGAAATTGTACGACGATTCGGAAGTTGCAATAATTGAGATAACCATAGATCCAATTGACTTGGAGTGGATTTACACACATGTTCAGAGCGATTCAATGCATAATGCCTCAATCCATTTTAAAAACAAATGGATAGACGAAACTGTTGAATCGGTTGGTTTTCGTTTGCGTGGAAATACTTCTAGAAATTCACAGAAAAAATCCTTTAAAATTTCATTTAACACATTTCTAAAAGGGAATAAGTTTTATAATGTTGAGAAACTTAATTTAAATGGTGAACATAACGATCCATCAATTGTCAGAAGCAAAATATGTTGGGATATTTATAATACAATGGGAATATCATCTAGTAGAGCAGCTCATGTGGCTGTGTACATAAATGATGAATATTATGGCTTATATATTTCAGTGGAACATATTGATGATGAATTTTTACAAAAGAGGTTTGCAGATGATAGTGGTAATTTGTGGCGCTGTATTTATCCTGCTGACTTAACATACCGTGGTTCAAATCCCGAAGATTATTTCCCCTACGCTAGTGCAGAAACACCTTATCTATTAAAAACCAATGAAGATAAATATGACTACTCTCAGTTGGCTAGATTAATATCTACAATAAATTTAACTCAAACTCCTTTCTTAGCTGATTCTCTGGAAACAATACTTGATGTACCAGAGTTTCTAAAATATTTAGCTGTAAATACTTTAGTTGGAAGTTGGGATGATTATCGCTCATTGATGAATAATTTTTTCATCTACTATGAACCCAGTAATGACATTTTTCACTGGATACCTTACGACTACGATAATACATTTGGAATTGATTGGTTTGATGTTGACTGGGCAAACGCGGAATTATACAATTATCCCAAAGCTGTTGGAGGTGACAGACCTCTCTCGGATAGAATAATGAAGAACTCTCAATATCGAAATCTTTATAGCCATTTTTTAGAGTTTATGAATTCGAATATTGTAAATCTTTCTGAATTAGATAGTAGCATTTATAGGTTACATACAATGATTACACCCTTTGCAGAGGATGATACCTATCGAATGCAAGACTACGGATTTACAATTAATCAGTTCCATCGCTCTTATACTTCAATTGGATATAACGAACTTCACGTTAAGAGAGGGCTAAAAGAGTTTATAAAAAAAAGATCTGAATCACTTCCTGGAATGATTGATTATCTTAGTGCAGAACCTATTGTATATAATTTTAATTTTGAGCCTAAATTCCCAACAGCAGAAGATACAATTTATGTTTATGCTTCTGCTTTTAGTCATGAGGGAATTAAGAATGTTAGAATATTGTATCACCCAGGGGATTTGACTGTAGTAGAAAATTATCCAATGACATTTGCACCAGTTGAGGGAACAAAGATAGTTGAGGAGTCAGACCTTTGGATTGGAGTTATTCCACCACTTGGAAAGGATGGACATGGGAAATTTCAAATTCAAGTTGAAGATGTTAATTCGAGTTCAAGTCAATTTCCAAGAAATAATTTCATCTCT
>CBDUTO010000085.1:0-18954 GCA_965370315.1 uncultured Melioribacteraceae bacterium | reverse complement strand
ATTGACTTTTAGTCAAAAACTAAAACTATGGACTTCTAGTCCATAGTGGTTTATTCTTCAATGAATTTTAATGTTTTTCTTATTGATCCCTCGGAATCATTACCTATCCAAAATAAATGCCCCCATTCATTTTTAAGAACTTCTATTTGTGAGTTATTAATCATCCTATTTGCATAGTTGGCATGTTCTATTAAAACACTATTGTCATTTTCGCTATGAATAATTAATACTGGACATTTAATCTTTCTTATTATCTCATCACCTATATTTTGGTCAATGTCATTCATAAATCCTTTTTTAGAATTGTAGAATTTCATGGTGGTAACCAATTCTTCTATATCATCATTTTTTAGTCGGTGAACTGGATTACTTGAAAACTGAGGATAAAAGCTCTTTGCGATCATACCTGGTAAAATGCTTGAAAAAAGTCTAACCATTCCCCAAATAATACTTTCAACTTTTGGATTGAACATCAATTTAGCAGTTTTATATATTTTCCCTTTTTCATTGAGCCATTTCTTTGAAATAGCCGAAGCTAATACTAACTTATTAATTTTGTCAGGATAACTACTTGCCAACTCAATTGCAGTTAATCCACCTGCTGATATTCCATAAACAATAACATTGTCAATTGATAAATAATCTAATAATTCTATAATGATATCAGCTGCTTCTCGTGGAGTTTTATTATTACCTAAAGGAGTTTTCCCATATCCTGGACGAGACGGTGTAACCAATTGATACTTTTCTTTATCAAATCCTTTATGACAAAGTGTTTCTTTACAATTAGAATGTCCACCATGGATAAATAATACAGGAATACCTTTTCCAATTGAAGAGTATTCAATTTCTCCAAGCCTTGTATTTATTACTTTCTTAATCATTATTATCGCTTAAGAAAATTGCATTACTTGTTTAACAAAAAAGTCTACAGTTTTATCTTCAATGTCTGAAAAAGATTTAATTTTTAAATGACGGCGAAACTTACCAGAACCCTCAAGAAAATTATTTGGGTCTTCCATTTTATAACCACTTCCAAATTCAAAAGAGATGTGGTTTTTCCTTGTAAATATTCCTCCAAAATCTTCATCTAGTGAGAACATAATTCCGCCATACATCATTCTCTCATTTGTTTTAGGATAGATTCTAAAAACAATTTTACGCAATTCTTGCAACGTATTAAATTGCTCACCATTTAAAATATTGGTTTCTTCTAGGAACGTTTGTACGCTTTCGTTTTTTGAATTTTTCATAGTTGTTGTTTTAATCCAGAATTCCTTATAACCAAAAATATTTTCATTGTTTTGTGAATTATTTATTTAAGTCAGATTCTGAAATACTGTAATATTGGCGATCACTCCATTGTTTAATCGGTCTATCTTTATTATCATTTCTACCAAAATAACTTTTCAAATTGATATCAATTGTAAATTCAATAAAATATAGACCAGGTTCACTAACTTCAAGTATATAGGGAAGGCGAATATTAACACCAGACCTTAATCTTCCTTTATGAGGAATATTATTTTCTCGTGTTTCTAGCCCTATTTTATTTGAAATAAAAGTTGGATCTTTATCTTTCCCAATTTTGTAAAGACTTATTTTTGCATGATACTGCTTATTATATTCTTCACATTGTGAAGAGCCACTTACTCTTTTAAGAGAATTTTCTTTATTATAATTATAATAAAGATCAACCTCCCTCTTACCGTTGTTTTCAATTAGTATTTCTGTATAGATATAATTATAAAATTCTGAATCTTTAGTAATACTTATTTTATCAATTTTTACAGAAAGAGATGCATCTTCATTTCTTCTTCCATATCTGAATAAAGCCCACAAACCACCAATAATTACTGATAATGATAATAGTATATTTTGAATCATAGTTGTGTAGTCAACTACGCTTAAATAATGTTTCATTAGAATATCCATTATAATAAAATAAATTCATATCAAAAATTCTTTAATCTCTTTACACCTTCTTAATTATCATCCTATCATAAAGCAAAATTAATATTGCAGAAACAAAAGCAATTATTGCAAAGACTAACCACATTAAATCAGGACGTTGCATATCGCGTGCTAAAGCTCCGTAAAGTTGTCCTGAAAGGATTCCACCAAAAAGATTTCCGAGAGCAACACACCAATAGAAATATCCCATGTAGAGAGCTACTTTTTCTGGAGGAGCAATTTTACCAGTATATTCTTTCGATTTAGGTGAAGCCATCATTTCACCAAATGAGAATACAACAATTCCAGCAACAGTAATCCAGCCAGCAGTTCCAAAAATTAGAATAGAAAAACTGACAACAGTAATTAAAGTTCCCCAAAAAATTGTAGTGAATGGTTTAAGTCTGGTTACAAAATATGAGATAGCAACTTGGAAGAAAATAATTGCACCAGCATTAAGGTTAATTAAATACTCTGGATTTACTTGTCCAGGAACAGCCATTGAATTTGAGAAAGAAGTGAACAGTTCATTTGAAAGTCCGAAGAAGCCAAAGAGTGATTTAGTACCCATCATTAAATCGGATGTATCAACAAAGTCGCGAATGTAGAGGGGAAGAGTGTAAAATATTTGATTGAACGAAGTCCAAAAGCCTGACATTAAAAGTAGGAATAACCCAAACTTCCAATCGCCAAGTTTCATTGGTGAAGTAATCCAACCAGATTTTTCGTTGCTATTATTCTTTTTTAAAATCATATCATAAATAACATTAACAACAATCCATCCAATTGAGATATAAATTATTTGAGCCCATGTTATTGTGTTATCAGCGGTAAGTTTTGAACCCATTACTAGAATGACAAGCAATCCAAAAATGAAAAGGAAGAAGCGACCATTACCAAGTACCTCAACCATATCTGTCATAACTTTTTTAAGCGAGCGTGGATTTGCAGAGGCAGCCTCAGAAGTTGGCTCTTTATAGAATAGAGTTACAAAAATAAAGTTGACTGCAATCCAACCAGATGAAGCAATAAAAACATAATCCCAACTAATTGCACGAACAATACCTGCAATAATAGGTCCGAGGAAACCACCAATATTTACCATCATATAAAAAATTCCAAAAGCCATTGAAGAGCTTTTCTCGTTTGTAACTTTTGCTATTGTTCCAATAATAACTGGCTTAAACATAGATGCACCAATTGCAACCATCATAAAAGCTAGGAAGAAAGTTGGGAATGTTTTGAAAACTCCAAGAAAATAATATGCTGGAACAAGAATTACAAAAGAAGCAAATAACATTTTCTTAAATCCGTATCTATCTGCAAGAGCACCAGAAACTACTGGGAACAGATATAAAAAGAAAGTTACAACACCTTGCAACACACCTCTATCTTCATCAGAAAACCCTAATCCACCATCGCTAACAGCTCCAGTAATATATAGTGATGAAACTGCAAAGAAACCGTACCATGCCATACGTTCAAAAATTTCCATTGTGTTGGCAATCCAAAAAGTTTGCGGGAAATCTTTTAGCTTAATATTTGCGCTCATAAATCCTCAAAATAAATCAATAAAATATTAGTAAATTTGTGTTCCAAAAATGCTCTAATTATATTTTGAAATATACAATTTTAAAATTGTTAAATTTCAAATGAACACGAAGATAAATAAATTTAATTCCAAAAGGAGAAAAAATGGAAAAGGTTGTTTTACAAACAAATTTTGATGATGTAAAACTCGCTAATAGAGGAAAAGTAAGGGATATATATGAAATAGATGGAAAATATCTTTTAGTTTCTAGCGATAGAATTTCTGCTTTTGATGTAATTATGAATGAAGGAATTCCGAGTAAGGGAAGAATCTTAACTGAGATTTCAAAATTTTGGTTCGATCTATTTAAAGATGAAGTTGAAAATCACTTGCTCGCTACTGAGGTTGAAGATTATCCGGAAGTTCTTCATAAACATAAAAATGAATTAGAAGGTCGCTCGATGCTTGTAAAAAAAGCAAAGTTAATACCAATTGAGTGTATTGTGAGAGGCTACATTTCTGGCTCTGGATGGAAAGAATATCAAAAATCTGGAACTATTTGTGGAATTGAATTACGTGATGGATTACTTGAGTCGGAAAGATTAGATGAGCCAATATTTACTCCATCAACAAAAGCAGAGATTGGTTTACACGATGAAAATATTACAGAAGAGAAAGCTATTGAAATAGTTGGTGAAGAGACTTATAATTCCATAAAAGAAATATCTCTTAGAATTTATAAAAAAGCATATGATTATGCATATTCAAAAGGAATAATTCTTGCAGATACAAAAATGGAATTTGGTTTTTATAATGGAAATATTATATTAATTGATGAAGTTTTAACCCCAGATTCATCAAGGTTCTGGCCTTTGGATGATTTTGAAAAGGGGAGAGCACAAGCAAGTTTTGACAAGCAGTACGTGCGTGATTATCTATTATCAGTTGATTTTAACAAGCAACCTCCAGCACCAACATTGCCAGAAGATGTTATTGAAAATACATCTAAAAAATATAAACAAGCTCTTTTTGAATTAACTGGAAAAGAATTAACATAATGTTGCCAAAAAAAATATCAATTTCCGATTCTGATAATTTAGTTATTGAATGGAATGATGGAGAAGTTTCAAAGATAAATATATACTTGCTGAGGAAATCATGTCCATGTGCACTTTGTGAAGTGGAGCGAGAAAAAAATCATCACGACTATAATTTATTTAGAGGTGATAAAACTACAATTACAGATATTTCTGTAGTTGGTCAGCACGCAATAAAAGTCACTTGGAAAGATGGACACAATGCTGGGATGTATGAATTCCAATATTTAATAGATTTATCTGAGAAAGGATACTCAAACAAAGTATGATCTATCCAAATCAATTAACAGTACTAAGAATTTTACTTACACCTGTTTTCTATCTCTTATTTAGAACTGGTGATCCATTGCTCGTTCAAATATCAATGGTGGTTTACATTATTGCAGGATTCACTGACTGGTACGATGGATGGCTTGCTCGTAAGTTTAACTACATTACAGAGTGGGGGAAATTTTTAGATCCACTAGCTGATAAAATTCTTAACTCAGCAGCATTTTTTGCATTTGTTTATTTGGATATGCTCGAACTTTGGATGGTGATAATAATTGTAATTCGAGATTTTGCGATAACTGGTTTGCGCGGTGTTGCAGATTATCAGCATGTCTCATTTGTTACTCTAAAATCAGCAAAGATGAAAACTTTCCTCCAAATGGCTTTCATAAACTATCTAATATTTATTTATGCTTTTAGTATTACGGAAGAAATTTATGTTGGAAATGAACATGTTTTTGATGTGCTGATGAATGAAACATTTATATATTATTCAATGCTATTTGTAACTTTAGTAACTCTATATACTGGAATTGAATATATTTACAAAAATTGGATTTTAATAAGACGGATGTTCAATATTGAAAATTAATTTTTTAGAAAGAATTATTGGATCGGGTCTCTTTTCCGGATATATTCCATTTGCTCCCGGCACTTTTGGAAGTATAGTGGCATTGTCTATTTACTTAATTCCTGGAATGGAAAATCCAACAATACTTTTAGTATTAATTTCACTATTTTCTGTTATTGGAATTCCAATTGGGACAAAGTTTGAAGCACTTTATGGAAAAGACCCCAAGCAATGCACAATTGATGAAATGGTTGGAATGTGGATTACACTTCTTTTCATTCCAAAAAAAATATGGTTTATTATATTAGCATTTATTATTTGGAGAGTACTTGATATTGTTAAACCATTTCCAGCAAATATTGCTGAGAAATTGGAAGGCGGTTTAGGAATAATGTTAGATGATATTATTGCCGCTATTTATGCGTTAGTAATATCTCATATTATTATTAATATAATTATTTAGGGGGTGGAATAGAATACTCGGTTAATCGAGATTATTTAACATACACACAAATAGACTTCTTTGTGCGTAACGAGATGCTTTACTCCACCCTATTAATGAGGAAATTAAAATGAAAGCTGAAATTATTACTATTGGGGATGAAATTTTATCAGGGCAAACTCTAAATACAAATGCTGCCTATTTAGGTGAAACTTTATCTGAAATTCATGTAGATGTAACAACTGCAGTCTCTGTTGGTGATAATGAAGATGCCATATTAGAAGCATTCAGAAGAGCATTTGCTCATAACGATTTAGTTATTGTGACAGGTGGTTTAGGACCAACACATGATGATTTAACATTAGATTGTATTGTAAAGTTTTTTAATACAGAATTAGTTAGATCAGATGAAGTGTTAAAAGATATTACTCAAATATTTGAAAAGAGAAAGAGAGAAATCACTTATTCTAATGTTGCCCAGTCAATGGTTCCAAAAATATCGGATGTTATTAGAAACTACAATGGAACTGCGCCAGGGGTGTGGATTGAAAAAGATGATAAAATATTTATTTCAATGCCCGGTGTCCCTTTTGAAATGAAAATGATGATGACAGGTTATGTATTACCTCGGTTAACAGAAGAAAAAATTGAAGCAAAGGATAATAGAATAACTAAATCATTACTAACAACTGGAATTCCAGAATCATTTATTTTTGAAAGATTAGGAGATATGGATGAACTGTTAGATGGAAATGTTTTGGCATTTCTACCAAATATATTTGGTGTTAGACTTAGAATTACTGTTGATGGCTCTGATGCTGATGAAGTCAGAAATAAAATGTCACATATTGAACAACAGATTAGAGCTAAAATTGGTCAATATATTTATGGAACTGAGAATGATTTGATGGAAGAGGTAGTGGGTAAACTATTAATAGAAAGAGATTTAACTATAGCTACAGCAGAATCTTGCACAGGTGGTTTAATAAGTTCTCGCTTAACCAATGTTTCTGGTAGCAGTGCATATTTTGAAAGAGGTATAGTATCCTATAGCAATGGGGCAAAGGTAGAAGAACTTAAAATTGATGAGGACATGATTGAAAATTATGGTGCTGTTAGTCTGGAAGTTGCACGTTTAATGGCTGAAGGAGTTAAAGCTATTAGTGGAACAGATATAGGATTATCAGTTACTGGAATTATGGGACCAGGTGGAGCTACACTTAATAAGCCAGTTGGATTAGTTTACGTTGGTTACTGTGACGCAAATTTATGTACAGCCCGTGAATTTATATTTGGTGATGAAAGAATACAGAACAAAGATAGAACATCTCAAGCTGCCCTGGATATGCTAAGAAGAAAGATTATTGGAATCGAGTATGAAAATTAGTTACTATGAACTTGATGCTATTTAGAATGTATATTAGAATCATATAAGAACTCATGAGGAATAAATGTCAAGATTAGAAATAAAAAATAGTGTAGGAATAAAATTATTTATCATTGCAGTGCTTTCATTACTATTATTAATTCCAGCTCTTATGATTGAAGAGATTGTTTATGAAAGAAATAACCGTAAAGATAATGCCCAGAATGAAGTTAGTGATAAATGGGGTACTAATCAAACTATAAGCGGTCCCATACTAAGTATTCCATTTAATAAATATGTAAAAGATAGTGATGGCAATATTGTAAAATCTATTAATTATGCTCACTTTCTTCCTGATGTCCTAAATATTGAAAGCAATCTTGAATCGGAGAAAAGATACAGAGGAATTTATGAATTAGTTGTTTACAACGCCAAAATCAAAATAATTGGTCAATTTACATCTCCAGATTTCACAGATATAAATGTAATTACCTCAGAAATTAATTGGAAGGATGCAATACTTACTTTTGGCATTTCGGATATGAAAGGAATTAAAAAATTAGTTGATATAAGTATAAATGATGAAAATATATCTGCAAACCCAGGTATTGAAACAAATGATGTTTTAATATCTGGAATAAGCGTAAAACCATTTTTGGATTCTTTACCACAAAATCTGAATTTTTCAATTGATTTAGATTTAAATGGTAGTAAAGAATTACACTTTACTCCAGTTGGTAAAGAGACAATTGTTACTCTTAACTCAGATTGGAATAACCCTAGTTTTAACGGAAATTTTCTTCCATTAAAAAGAGAAATAAACGATAATGGGTTTACTGCCGAATGGAATATTCTTCACTTGAATAGAAATTATCCTCAAAAATGGATTGGAAGCCAATTCAAAATAGATAGTTCTAATTTTGGAGTTAATCTTCGTGTAACTGTAGATGAATATCAAAAAACAATTAGAACAACAAAATATGCAATTATGTTTATATCATTAACATTTTTAACTTTTTTTATGATTGAGCTATTAGGTGGTAAATCTGTACACCCAATTCAATACTTGTTAATAGGTTTCGGATTATTAATATTTTATGCTCTGCTATTATCGCTTTCTGAACATCTTTCATTTGAAAATTCTTATATAATTGCAAGTATTGGAATTATTACATTGATTTCACTCTATACAAAAAGTGTTTTCAAAGAAAACAAATTCACTTTTCTTCTTGCAGGTATATTAGTTTTACTCTATGGGTATTTATACATAGTACTACAACTTCAAGATTATGCGTTAATAATGGGAAGCATAGGTTTGTTTTTTATTCTTGCACTATTAATGTTTTTAACAAGAAATATAGATTGGTTTTCTGTGATGAGAAAAAATGATACTTTTGAATAAAATTAAATATAATAAATAGGAGAAAAGATGGCTGACGAAAAAGAAGCGAAAAAGAAAATATTAGATGATACAATTAGTGCAATAGAAAAAACCTACGGAAAAGGTGCAATAATGAAATTGGGTGATGGTGTTATCAATAAAATAGATTCGATCTCTACAGGCTCTATTTCATTGGATAATGCCCTCGGAATTGGTGGTGTCCCTCGTGGTAGAATTGTTGAAATTTATGGACCTGAGTCTTCGGGTAAAACAACACTATGCCTTCACATAATTGCAGAAGCTCAAAAAGAAGGTGGTATAGTTGCGTTCATTGATGCAGAACATGCACTAGATATTAATTACGCCAAAAAGCTTCATGTTGATGTTAAAAATTTACTTGTTTCCCAACCAGATTATGGTGAACAAGCTTTGGAAATAGTTGATACTCTAGTTCGTAGTAATGCCCTTGATGTAATTGTAATCGATTCAGTTGCCGCACTTGTTCCACGTTCAGAAATTGAAGGAGAAATGGGAGATGCACAAATGGGTGTACAAGCTCGTTTAATGTCTCAAGCACTCCGAAAAATTACTGGTGCTGTTGCTCGTTCACGTACTACTGTAATTTTCACTAATCAACTTCGTAGTAAAATTGGGGTTATGTTTGGTTCTCCAGAGACAACAACTGGCGGAAATGCTCTTAAATTCTATGCCTCGGTAAGAATGGATATTAGGAGAATTGCAGCAATTAAAAATGGTACTGATATTGTTGGAAATAGAACTAAAGTTAAAATTGTAAAAAGCAAAGTTGCTCCTCCATTTAAAATTGTTGAATTCGATATTCTTTATAATATTGGAATAAGTAAAGAAGGTGATTTAATAGATATGGCTGTTGAGAAAGAAATTGTTCAAAAAGGTGGAGCGTGGTTCACTTATGGAGAAGAGAGATTCAACGGTAGAGAGAGATTCCGAGTCCGTCTTAATGAAGACAAAGAACTATTTGCCAAACTTGATAAAGAAGTAAAAATTGCTCTTGGAATGATTGAGGAAGAAGAGAAGAAATCTAAAAAAGAAAAATGATTCTCCAAAGTATAGAGAAAAGAAGAAATAAAATATTTTTAAGTTTTGATGAATTAGAAAGACTCGAAATATATTATGATGTATATCTAAACTTTTCACTATTCAAAGGGGATGAAGTAACCTCAAAAAAAATAGATGAAATTAAATTAACAAATGCAGAGTATGAAGTTAAAAACTCTGCATTTCGTTATTTATCCAACCGTAGCCACTCAACTCTAGAATTAAAAACAAAGCTTAGGCAAAAAGGGTTTAATCCAGAAATTATTCAAAAAGTTCTAATTGATTTAAAAGATAAAAAATATCTGAACGATTTCACTTTTGCAGAGAATTTTGTTCGTAACAGAGTTGAAAGAAGAAAAGAGGGGATAGTAAAGATTACATCTGAATTGTATAAAAAAGGAATTACTCGCGAAATAATTGAAGAAGTAACTAAATCGATAAGTGAGAACCCTAAGAATTTTGAAAATGCATATGAACTTGGAAAAAGTAAATATGAAAAGATAATGAAAAGGGGGGATAGTGATAAAAACAAAACTAAATCAAAACTTTTCAGTTTCCTCAGAGGAAGAGGATTCACTAGTGATGTTATATTTGAAATAATCAATAAACTTGTTGAGGAATAGTTTTAGTGTTATATAAAGTGGATAATTATGTAAACATCAAAATTATAATCCTACTCTTAATTCTTAGTCTTTTTCTCATATAGATTCCTAATTAGAGTATCCTGGAATTACATTTTTTATTCATTTGCATTCTACAAATATTCCTTTGATAATATGTTTTACACAATCATGAATGTTAAGTTTTATTTATATTTCGACGCTAAATAATCTAATTAATAGGAAAGTACTTTTTTGATAAAACTGAATAAATATTTAAGACTATTTAATTTAACTAAAAACGAATTATCACTAATTATTGGTCTTTGGAGTTTCATATTTGGATTCCTTCTTTTCGCATTTTTAGGCCCAAATTATTATGATACACTTCCTCCTAAAAATTTTGAAGTGAAGCAGGGTGATTCTTTCACAAAGATTGTTCATAACCTTTGTGAAGAAAATATAATATCAAGTTCAACAAATATGAATATTGCAGCATTTCTTTATGGTGCTGAGACAAGAGTAAAAGCTGGACATTACTCTATCCCAAATGGCCTCAATTATTTTCAGCTAGTAGAATTATTTATTAGTGGAACTCCAGGTAAGCAAATATTGGTCACAATTCCAGAAGGAATTTGGCAACACAATCTATCTGATATACTTGAAAGTAAAATTGGAATAGATGGAGAAGAATTTATGAAGTTAAGTACAGATAGATCATTCTTAAATTCGTTAAACATTGTTGGGGATGACTTAGAAGGCTACCTTCTTCCAAATACATATTATTTTTTTAAGGGAAGTTCAACCACTGACGTTATTAAAAAACTAAAATATGAAATGGATAAAATATTTAAAATAGATTCTGTAATTGCTCAGATGTCAAAAAATGATTTATCAAAAAATGAGATACTGACTTTAGCTTCTATTATTGATGGTGAAACCAATAAAGAATCTGAACTAAAACTAATATCTGGAGTTTATCATAATAGATTGAAAAGGGGAATAAAACTTCAAGCAGATCCGACAATTCAGTATTTAAAACGTCACAGAAGAAGTAGAAACAAAGTCTATTATAAAGACCTTGAAATAGATTCTCCGTACAATACATATAAAAATATTGGATTGCCTCCTTCGCCAATTAATAATCCTGGGAAGAATGCAGTTATAGCAGCAATATTTCCAGCAAAGACAGATAATATTTTCTTTGTAGCAGATGGAACTGGTGGTCATAAATTTGCAAGAAAATTGAGTGAACATAATAGAAATGTATCAGCTTATAGAAAATGGAGAAATTCTCAATGAAAGTATTTATAAAATATGCTTTGTTTTTTGTATTAACTATTTTAGTTGTAAAATGTGCTAATCAGCAAGCCCCTCCTGGAGGACCAAAAGATACTGAACCACCTGAAATTCTAGATGTTTATCCCAAGACTGGAACCCTCAATTTTAATGATGACCATTTTGAAATTGTCTTTTCGGAGTATGTTGAGAAATTATCACTACTTGATGCACTTTTTATTTCCCCAGAGATTAAAAATCTTGAATATGATTGGACAGGCACAACTGTCGAAATAGCATTTGATGATACTCTTGAGGAGAACACAACCTACACAGTATCAATTGGATCAAGTATTAAGGATTTGAATAATCAGAATCCAATGGAAAGGGCTATGAACATATCATTTTCTACAGGTAGCAAAATTGATAGTGGAATGATAAAAGGGAAAGTTTACGATAATGATTTGACTGGAACTATGGTATTTGCTTATCATAAAGTAGATACTTTTGCTAATCCATTATTTGAGAAAGCTAAAAACATCACTCAAGTAGGTGATAATGGGGAGTATCAACTTCTTGGATTGAAAAATGGTGAATATAGAGTATTTGCTGTTAAAGATGAAGGCGCTAATCGACTCTATAATATTGGTGATGATGCATTTGGTGTATCCTCAAGTCTTATTATTTTGAGTGACTCAATAAATTCTATCAATCAAATTGATTTTAAATTGACTCGTGAAGATACTATACCTCCATTTATTTCGAATGTAACTATGACTGATCAACATCATATTTCAGTTGAATATTCTGAACCTTTAGATTCTTCTAAAATAAGCTCCTCAAATTTTTATATTTATGATTCTACTTCGCAAAGAAGGGCTGAAGCTAGATTTGTATATCAAGGCAATAAAGGTAAATACGAATATTTTATTTCAAATAGTGATACACTCAATATTGATGAGGATAATTATTTAATAGCTGAAAATATATTTGATAAAATTGGAAATGTGACACCTTATGATAGCTACCAATTTACAATAAATGAGAAACCTGATACAGTTGCTCCACTAATCAAAAGTATAGTAACAGATTATGATGGAAATCAAATTGACAATATAAACCCAAAATTTACTCTAATATTTAATGATGGCATTGATGTAAAAGAGTTAGAGCAAGCACTTTTACTTGACAAATTTGATTGGAAAATAAAGAGAGTAAATGATGCATATTTTGATATAGTTTTAATGAATGAGTTAGAGACTAACCAGAAAATAGAATTTAAAATTGATCATAATAAAATAAGTGATGCTGCAGGGAATAGTCTAGATTCTGTTCAAACAATTGCATTGCAAGCATTAAGTGGTCGTGAATTTTCAGGACTCTCTGGTACAGTAAACATACATGAATACACGGATATTTGTGTAGTTGTTATTACAAATCTTGATATCAAAAACCTTAGCTATTCTACAATAGTAACTGAAACTAATGACTTTGTTTTTGAGAGAATACTTCCAGGTAACTATACAATTCATACATTCTTCGATAATGATTCAAGTGGTACATATAACTATGGAAGTGTAGATCCATTTGAAATTTCAGAAAAGTTTTTCATCCATCCAGACACTTTAAATCTAAGAGCACGCTGGCCTGTGGGTGATGTACTAATTACAAATTAAATATTCCCCATTTTGTAATTTGTAACGAATGTGAGAAATCTTTAAAAATAAATAGATTTCTCACCCAAAATTTGGAATTCGAATTGACATTATATTCGTTTTTACAATACTATTATTCGTATAAATAGTATTGTTTAGATTCTTTTTTAAATGCTTCAATATCTTTATCTAAATATTTATTTACATCAGATACTTTAAATCGTTCTGAGAATATTTCTCTAATTTTGTTAGTTCCCATAGCTTTATCGAAAGCACTTATATGTCTCTTATTTGTTGCCTCAAAAATATTGTATTCAGGATACATTGTTTTTAATTCTTGTAAAACATATAATTGAGTTTTCATTAGTTCTACCTTGTCAAAATCTGTAATGAATACTTCCACTCCAGAAATATGTTCACTTTTTCCAAAAGCATAATATGGTTTGTAAGAGATCGGCATAAACAAAAGTCCAGGTAAGTTAAGTTTATTTAATCTATTCGATAATTCAATTCCATCCACATCTTCATAAGCAAATGTTTGGAAGGGAAGTGTGTAACCCACTCCAATAGATATAACATCACGTAACTCTCCAACAATACCAGACATCACGTAAAATGCAGGTGAATCTTTATGTGGAATATGTGGTGATGTTGGAACCCAATTTAATCCAGTATCTTCAAAAGAGTATTCTCTCTTCCAGCCATCCATTTTTACTACTTGAAGTTTACATTTAACACTATCTTTAAGCATTCCTTCACTATTTAAAAGAAGAGCAAGTTCACCGACGGTTAAGCCATAAACATATGGTATTTCAAATTGTCCTATAAAAGAGAAATATCCATCTTCAACAATACTACCTTCAACTTTATTTCCACTAAGTGGATTTGGCCTATCAAGTACAACAATTTCCTTATTGAACTCAGAAGCAGCTTCCATTATTTTTCCTAAAGTGCTAATGAACGTATATGAACGGCAACCAACATCTTGGATATCATAAACAAGTACATCAATATCCTCAAACATCTCTTCATTAGGTTTTCTGTTTTTACCATATAAAGAATAAACAGGAAGACCAGTAACTCCATCTTTAGAATCACTTATTTTATCTCCACCCTCTACATCTCCTCTTATTCCATGTTCTGCTCCGAATAAAGCTACAAGTTCATATCCTTCACCAGCATTTAGAATATCGATTGTTGAGTTTAACTTGCTATCAACCCCAGAAGGATTTGTAACTAATCCAACTCTTTTGTTTTGTAAAATATCAAATTGATTTTCTGCTAAAACTTCAATCCCTAATTTTACTTTTTGAGTTTGTGCAAAAGTTATTGAAAATAGCAAAATAGTTGCAAGTAGTAAATTGATTAAATATTTCATTTTATCACCTAATTATTTAAATATTGTAATTTTAAATTTTTACAAGAGATCTCCTATTTAGAAGATTTCATACCCACAGAACGGATTCGGAATAACCGTTTATAAATTATTGTATAAGTTCTATTCTTGATGGTAAATAATCTCACCATTTTTAATAGTCATAACATTAAGATTTCTCCCTATATTATAAACTAGTTCTGAATAATCTTTAGCTTCAAATATTGAAAAATCAGCATTTTTACCTACTTCGATACTTCCTAATATTTCTGAAAGATCCAGAGCATGAGCTGCATTTAAAGTTACGGCTGTAAATATTTCTTCAATTGTCATATCCATTTTAAGAGCAGCTAAAGCCATAATTAATTGAAAGTTTGCTATATGTGATGAACCAGGATTAAAATCAGTAGCTAAGGCAACTATTGCATTCGAATCAATTAATTTACGCGCTGGTGCATAATCGTAATCTAAGAAAAATGAAACTCCAGGGAGAAGAACGGCAGTAGTTTCACTATTTCTAAAAGATTCAATTTGATCTTCTTTCAAAACTTCTAGATGGTCTACACTTGTCGCATTCATTTTTAAAGCTACTTCAACCCCTCCAATTGAGTTGAATTGCTCACTATGTAACTTCAACTTTAATCCATTTTCAACAGCTACTTTAAATATTTTTTCAGTTTGCTCTGCAGAAAAAGCTGTAGATTCACAAAATACATCACAGAATTTTGCTAATTTATTTTTACTAACATATGGTATTAGTTCATTAGTAATTAAATCAATATATTTTTCATTGTCATTTTTATACTCTGGTGGAAAAGTATGTGCTCCCAAAAATGTTGGAACTATATCAATAGCATAAATTTTGTTTAACTCTTTAATAACTTGTAATAACTTAATCTCATCATAAAAACTTAATCCATATCCACTTTTTATTTCGAGGGTAGTAATTCCTTGAGATATGAAATACTCTATTCGAGGTTTAACTATTTCAATTAATTCATCAAAGGAGGAATTTCTGACTGCACTCATTGTGTTTGTTATTCCACCACCTCTTTTTGCAATCTCCTCGTAATTAACCCCTTGTAATTTAAGTTTAAACTCCTCAGAGCGTGATCCTGCAAAAGCTGTATGAGTATGGCACTCTACAAAACCTGGTAAAACAATTTTATCAGTCAGATTAACTTCAGAGTCAAATTTGGATTTAGCTACAGACGAATTTTTAATTATCTTTTTAATTTTCCCATTTTCTACTAGCATAGAATGATTTTCAATTAGACCAATGTCATTCATTTCAGAACCACGCTTGTGGTTTTTTCCATTACTGTCAATTGTAATAATTTGTTTTGGATTTCTAAATAAAGTAACCATTTATTATACTATTGTTTTTGTTTGGATGAAGTAAATATAAGCTTGTTTTAATTGTGTAACTAAAAAATCAAAGCAAACTATAATATCGATTATTTTTGTTACAGAGTCAATATTTTTGTAAATTTACATCTTATATTCCTGAAAATAAAGTATCGAGGAAAAATGGCTTCAGCTAAAAAATATAAAATACTTTTTGTAACTTCAGAGGTAGTTCCCTTTGTGAAAACTGGCGGTTTAGCTGATGTTTCATCTGCACTTCCACAAAAACTTCAAGAACTTGGACACCAAGTTCGAATAGTGGTTCCTAAGTATGGATCAATTGATGAACGAAAATATAAAATTCATGAAGTAGTAAGATTGAAAGATTTAACTACTACAATTGGGAAAAAGGAAGTCGTATACTCTTTAAGGTCTTCATTTTTAATTGGGAGCAAGGCAAGAGTTCAAATCTACTTTTTAGACAATGAAGAGTATTTTGGAAAAAGACATAGCCTTTATTCTGACCCTCTAACTGGAAAAAACTATAAAGATAACGACGAAAGATATATATTACTTTCAAAATCTGTTTTTGAATTGATTGACAAGTTAGGATGGGTTCCTGATATAATTCATATCAATGATTGGCAAACAGCACTTATACCTGTTTATCAAAAAACTCTTTTCAAGAATAACGAAAATTTTAAAAATATAAAAACACTTTTAACAATTCACAATATTGGTGCACAGGGTATTTTTTCAAAAACATCCTTTGCTAAAACTGGTTTACCTGAAGAATTAAACAATGATAAAGGTGTACTATTAAATGGGAAACTAAATTTCCTTAAATCTGGTTTGAAATATTCTGATGCAATAAGTACTGTTAGTGAAACTTATTCTAAAGAAATATGTAAAATACCAGAAATTAGTGTTGGTTTAAACGATGATATTAATAGTAGAAAAAAAGATTTATATGGCATTGGTAACGGAATTGACACTTTAGTCTGGAATCCAGAAAAAGACAAGAAAATTGCAAAGAAATTCACTATTTCATCGTTAAATAATAAACTAGTTAATAAAGAAGAATTATCTGAAAAATTTGGACTTGATTTTAAACCCGAAACTCCTCTTATTGGTATGATATCTCGCTTAGAAGATAACAAAGGTTTCGATCTATTCAAGAAAGCTTTTAAAGAGGTGATGGCGCTAGATATTCAACTTGTTTTACTTGGAACAGGTGATAAAAAATATCAAAAGTTCTTTGAAGATGCTGAAATGAAATATGAAAATAAGTTTGCTTGTTTTATTGGATTTGATGACGATATTGCCCATATAATTGAAGCTGGTGCAGATATGTTCTTGATGCCATCAAAATATGAACCTTGTGGCTTAAACCAAATGTATAGTTTAGTCTATGGAACAATTCCAATAGTAAGGAAAACTGGTGGTTTAGCTGATACTGTTGTTAACTATAATCCCAAAGATGGATCTGGAAATGGATTTGTTTTTACTAATTATGAAACAAAAGATCTTATCAATAGTATAAAGAAAGCTTTATCACTATTTGAAGATAAAAAAGCATGGGAAAAGTTGATGAAAACTGGAATGAAATCTAATTTTAGTTGGTTAGATTCTGCTAAAAATTATGTTGGTTTATATAAAAATATTTTGAAGTAAGTATACTTATGTCGTTTCCAGCAGTCTTTTTTGATCGAGATAATACATTAAATATTGATCCAGGGTATTTATCAGACCCAAAACTTGTTGAACTTTTTGATGGAGTTGGTGAAGGGATTGCCAAACTAAAAAATGAATATGGTTTTAAGATTGTCGTTATTTCAAATCAATCGGGAATTGCTAGAGGATTTTTTAGTAATGTTGAAGTAGATTCTGTAAATAAAAAAGTTAATCAGATTTTACTTGAAAAAAGTAATGTTATAATAGATGCATTCTATTATTGTCCATTTCATCCAGATTTTAGTTCCAATGAAGAATCGAAATGTAGGAAGCCTTCACCTTTAATGGTATTTCAGGCAGCTAATGAGATGGATTTGGATTTATCAAAATCTTATTTTGTAGGTGATAAACCATCTGATATTGAATGTGGAATAAATGCTGGAATTAAAACAGTTTTAATCAATTATAAGAAAGAGAAAATTCTACCTTTTAAAGAGAATAGACCTAATTTTATAATTGATAATTTTTTAAATGCTTGTGATTTTATAATCACAGATTATACCGGAGGTAAAACTTTTGTTGAATAGAATAATTATTTTGCTCTTAACTTCTGTTTTATTGCTTTTCTCTATAAATAGTTGTAGCGATGACCCAACATCAATTGGTGCTAATTTATTACCAGATCAAGATTTAATTACAGTTAATAGTATTGACTCATTGTTTTTTCAAAAAACTCGTTTTTATGACACAGACTCACTCGCACTTAATTCATCGTCGAGAGTCTTGTTAGGACAAAGTGACAAAGTAGAATCGACAACTCTAATGAAGTTTTACCTTTTCTTAGATGATTCTGTGCAAGATGCAATTAGTGATAATAGTATTATTATAAAAAGTGCTGTTTTGGAGATTGAACCAGTATATACATTTGGTGCTGAATCTAATAATAATTTTGATTTTACACTTCATGAAATTACTAGCGAATGGAACTCTTTGGAATTTGGGGAAACAGAATTACCTGATTTAGATTATAATATTGAAGATGTAAGTTCAAATAGAGAGTATTTTGGAGATACATTAATTACACTAGATTTTGATAAAGACCTTATACGTAGTTGGATGGATTTAGCCGTTAATGAGTTGCAAGAGAATAATCATGGAGTCTATTTTAAGTTTACTGAAGGAACTAACAAAATAGTTGGATTCCCTGCAATATCTACTACATACGACTCAGTTCTAACACGACTTAAAATAATTATTGAAGTTCCATCTCAATTTACAGATACTTTAGATATACAAGTCACCTCAGATGCTCATGTTGTTTTAGGAGAATTACCAACT
>CBDUTO010000084.1:0-19141 GCA_965370315.1 uncultured Melioribacteraceae bacterium | reverse complement strand
ATCGCACTTGCCCAGTAAATGACATCAAAATAATTATCTTAGAATTACCGAAAAACTCTTTTAATCTATAAGTTTTTGCACTATTACTTGAAAATAAATTTAAAGGAAAAATTTTTGCAGTAGGTAGTTATGAGGATGAAATTGAGGAGCTAAAAAATCTTGGAGCGGATAGAGTCTTCAATTACTTTGCTGAAGCTGGGGTTGGATTTGCAGATCATATTTACGAGGCATATGAAGAGAAATAAATACAAAGGTTATCAATAAACTGATAACCTTTGTGGAAAATTAATTTTCATTTTCATTTTCATTTACATTATACAAATGAACATCTGTTTGTGGAAAAGGAATTGAGATATTATTAGCATCAAATTTCTTTTTGATATTTTCAGTTGTGTCAAAATATACACCCCAATAATCTGATGCATTAACCCAAGGTCTAACTTTGAAATTAACACTACTATCAGCTAGAGTTCCAACTGCGACTTGAGGTGGTGGATCTTTAAGAATTCTTTTGTCATTACTTAAAATTTCTAGAATTACACTTCGGGCTTTATCAATATCATCTGTGTAACCAATACCAAACTCCATGTCAACTCTACGAGTATCTTTTACAGAATAGTTAGTAATTATTCCACCACCCATTTGTGAATTAGGAACATATATTACTTTATTATCAGGTGTATTAAGGGTTGTAACAAAAATGCCAACTTCTTCTACTGTTCCCATTACTCCAGCAGCTTCAACAAAATCACCAACTTTAACTGGTTTAAAAATAATTAACATCACCCCTGAAGCAAAATTTGAAAGTGATCCTTGTAATGCAAATCCGACAGCAAGACCAGCAGCACCAAGAATTGCTACAAATGATGTAGATTCAATACCGGCTTTATCAATTGCTGCTATAATTACAAAAATGTAAAGAATTGCTTTTACAAGACCACCAACAAATTTAATTAGCGTTGCATCTACGTTTCGAGCGGTCATTAATTTTACTGCTGATTTTGTTATTACTTTTGCTATCCAAGTTCCAATAATTAGGATAGCTAATGCTAATAGAATATTCACTCCATAGCCAATTGCATAAACCTGTGCTGTTTTGATATACTCTTCCATCAAGTCCTCTTAATTTTGTTTAAGGTTAAAATTTTCTAAACTCAAAATACCTAATAAATCGGATTCAATCAATAACGGATATTATGTCTCCTCTTTTAAAAAAGGTTACTCAATTTTGTGCGGTCTTTTTCATGAAGGTTATTGTCAGTTCCACATGTTTGAAGTGGGAATCTTTTCGAGATTGAGATTCCCGATAAAAATATTTGAGAATGTTAGTCTTTTTATTATTTGCGAAAACAGATTATTGATATATAAAAAAAAGACGCCCCAAAGGAACGTCTTTTTAGTGTTTTGAATATAAGTAATTAATTTTGTTCTATTTGCTCAACCCAAGTAAATCTTGAAGATGTAACATTCCAACAACTTTGTTATTACTTGTAATTACTACGCTATTAATTGGATTATTTTGGAAAATATTATTTGCTTCATTAAGCAATTCATTTTCATCAATTGTAAATGGTTTAACAAGAGCTAAAGCATCAGAAACTGTTTGATTAACAGAATCTGTACCTTTGTTAGCTATTAAACGTCTTAAATCACCATCAGTAAAAATTCCAATTGCTTCATTGTTTTCATTAACAATAGTAACTGCACCAAATTTACCTACAGTCATTTTAAGTAAGCATTCTGAAACTGTGTTGTTTACTGTGGCAGTTGGGTTGTCACTACCAAGGATGTCTTTTATTTTGTATGTCATTAAACGAGTATGCTCGACAAATTGCTGTGTTCCAAGATCAGTTAAATTATTTTTTGACATTTGTTTAATTACTTTCCAAGGTGCAGTAATTGTGTGAGCTCCAATGTTTAATGCATTTCTCACATGCTCAATATTACGAACTGAAGAGAACATTATTTTTGAATCATATCCATAGTAATTAACTGCTTCTACACATTGTTCAACAAGTAAAAGCGCATCGTGACCTTGATCTTGAAGTCTTCCAACCAGAGGACAAACATAAGTAGCACCAGCTGCCATTGCCATGTATGCTTGCTGTAAAGTATAAACGAGATGTATATTTACTTTGAATCCAGCATCAGTTAGCTTTTTACACGCTTTCACACCTTCTAACGAAATTGGAATTTTGTATACAGTATTCTCTTTGCTTAGACCTAAAGCATCTTGCCTGTAGACTTCTTTAATAATGTCTTCCGCATTATTTCCAAGTGCTTCAATTTGCAGAACAGGAACAATGTTTGAAAGTTCTACAATTGTTGCATCAATGTCAGTGATTCCATGACGGTGCATAAAAGTTGGCGTTGTTGTTAAGCCTGAAAGAAAACCCAATTCGAAGGCTTCTTTAATTTCTTCCATATCGGCTGAGTCTAAATATAATTCCATGATTTACATCTCTATTTATTTTATAATAATTTATTTTCTAAATTTAACTTCTACGTTGTGTAATTCAATTAAAGGTTTTAGGAATTCTTCTAATTGAGTAATATCCAACTGGCTTGCCGCATCGCAAAGTGCTTCGCTAGGACAGGGATGAGTTTCAATAAAAATCCCATCGACACCAGACGCAACACCAGCTCTTCCAAGTACTGGTAAGTATTGCCGTGCTCCACCAGATGGATCAGAACTTGGAATACCATATTTTCTGATTGCATGTGTTACATCAAAAACAACTGGATAACCAGTTTCATTCATATGATAGAAGCTACGAGGATCAACTATTAAATCGTTATATCCAAAAGAGTAGCCACGTTCAGTAAGAATAATATTTGTGTTTCCGTTGGCTTCAATTTTTTGAACAGGTTTAATCATATTTTCTGGAGCTAAAAATTGCGCATGTTTAAGATTTATAACACTTCCACTCTTTGCTGCTTCAGTAACAAGAGTTGTTTGCATAACTAGATATGCTGGAATTTGTATAACATCAACTACATCTGCTGCTGGTTTAATTTGATCAGGATAGTGAATATCAGTAAGTAATGGGAAGCCAAATTCATTTTTTACTTTTTCTAGTATTCGTAAACCTTCATCTATTCCAGGCCCCATATAGTATTCAACAGAGCTTCTGTTATCTTTTTGAAATGACGACTTGTAAATGAGAGGGATACTTAATCTTTCGGTAATCTCTTTTAACCCCTCTGCTACTTTCATCATTATACTTTCTTCTTCAATAACACATGGTCCAGAAATTAAAAATAATTCATTCGCTCCACATTCTATATTTCCAACATTAACTTTTTTCTTGCTCATAATTTTATTTCCTATTTAGGGAGTTGAATAAAAGTTCTTTTTTTTTACGTTAAAAAACTAATTACTAACCACACAATAATTCCTTAAAGGGTGCTTGGCTATTCTACCCCCTTACACATTATTTTTCTAATGTTATCTAAATCCTCTTGTGTATCCACCGAGATGCTATCAAACTCAGTAATAGCAACCTGAATTGGATATCCATTCTCAATCCAGCGGTTTTGCTCCAGTCCTTCAATCAATTCCAGTTTTGATTGTTCTAAATTAGCAACAATCTCTAGAGTATTAGGCTTATAAGCGTACATTCCTATATGTGAATAAAAATCTGCTTTACCAAACCACTCTGATTTATCAAGTCCTTTTACAGCTGGAATAGGGGTTCGGCTAAAATATATTGCTCTCATATTTACATCACAAATTACAAATGCATTGGTTTTGCTATTTAACTCTTCTGCGTCTGTTACTTTTGTAATTAGTGTAGCAATTTCAGTTTTAGGATTATCAAAGCAACTCATCAATTCCAATACTTGGTTCGATTCCAGCATTGGTTCATCGCCTTGAATATTTAATACAACATCAAATTCTATTTCATGTTCTTTTTGGATGATCTGAAATGCTTCAAGACAACGATTTGTTCCTGAATTGTGATGTGTTGATGTCATTACTACTTTTCCACCAAACGCTAGAACAACATCTTCTATTCGCTTATCATCAGTTGCTATATAAACATTATCTAATACTTTTGCAGAACGCTCGTAAACATGCTGTATCATTGGCTTCCCACAGATTTTAGCAAGGGGTTTGCCCTCTAATCTTGTAGATCCAAAGCGAGCTGGTATTATTCCTAAAAAGTTCATAAAGTCCAAATTAATTGAATATTAAAGATAATGAAAATATCAATAATCAATTATAAATGGTTGCTAAATTTGCTCAGAAAATAGTTCTTTAATAAAATTGAAATCTTCATCAGTCAACGGTCTTTCAGCAGCCGATAAGTTTATTTTTACTTGCTCTAAATTTCTGAAACCCGGAATAACTGCACCAACAACTTTATAATATAGCAAATATTGTTGCGCAACTCTAGCTAAGTCTTCAGTAGAATGTCCGAACCTTTCTTTTAATTGATTTAGTTTCCATTCAATTTTTCCAAGATAATCGGATTGGAATTTATAATTTCTCCCACGATGATCGCCCGATTCGAACTGCGGCGGATTATCTTTGCTAAACTTATCTAGCAAAATACCCTGAGCTAAAGGGGAGAACGCAATAAATGGAATATTATTTTCTTCCAATAATTTTCTAACAGGAGTTCCATCAGCAAGATAGTGGTCATCAATTGCATTTGCAGAACTTTGAAGAACGTCTGGTTTTACTCTCGGAACAAGGTTCTCAAAATCTTCATTGGAATATGCAGATTGTCCAATTAGTCTAATTTTGCCTTCCTCTTTTAAGCGATGCATTGTTTCAATTGCATCATTAAGATATTCATCGTTATCCCCAAAATATCCATGATGGAAGTAGTAAATATCAATATAATCCCGATTTAAGTTAATTAAACTTTGTTCACACTGATGTCGAATATGTGCGGGTTCATACGAATTATTAGCCGTTCCTGAGAACCAACCAACTTTAGAAGAGAGAATTAATCCAGTTGTTCTGTTCCCAAGAATTCGAGAAAGCATACGTTCTGCACGACCATTGCCGTAATTATCGGCATTATCAAAATGATTAACTCCATTTTCTATAGCATAATTTATAGCACTACTAATTTCGCTTTCGTCAACATTTGCCCAACCGATGGATATCCCGTCTTGCCAATTCAATCCTCCCATAGTCCAACAACCTAGACTAATTTCAGAAATTTCTATACCGGACTTTCCTATCTTTCTGTAATTCATAATTGCTCCATTCAAATTTAATTCTATTTCTAAAATACAAAACACTTAACTCTAATTCATCAAAAGAGGAGTTGTCTTTCATTGTTCAATTATTTTTGTATGTTTATTTTTTGAAATTTATTTTATTAATAGGAGTATTATGAAAAAGGGACTATTGTTTTTTTTATTATTATCAATTAGCTTCTTAAATGCGCAAGATGTGGATTCAACATTAAACAAATGGAAACCATCTCTAATTGCATCTGCAAATTTAAGCCAAGTAGCATTTAACAATTGGTCAAAAGGTGGCGAAAACTCTCTTGCTTATTCTTTTGGTGTTGATTGGGTTATGGAATATAAATCTTCATCCAAATGGTCTTTTAAAAACCAATTGAAAGGGGAGTGGGGGCAATCTAAAACGGGTGATGAAATTTCAAAAGTAACATCAAATAATGTCTTTAATGAAACAGTTCTCTTTTTTAATGTGGGTTGGATTGTAGAGCCATATGCTAGTAATTTAATCCGTACTCCAATTACAAATGGTTTTGATTATGGAACGGTTCCAGAAACTCAAATAGTTGCATTTTTTGATCCTGGTTACGTTACTCAATCAATTGGTTTTGCTTATGAAAAATCAGATGTATTTCAAACACGATTGGGTCTTGCATTTGAAGAGAGCTTTGCTGATAAATACGCTATAGATTATACAGATGATATTGCGACAAATGATGAAATTGAGACTTTCAAATTTGAGACTGGTATTGAAAGTATTACAGATGTAAAATATGAAGCATTTGAAAACGTATTGTATAAAGGAAAGCTAAGATTATTTTCTGGATTTGAAAGATTGGATACCTGGGATGTTGCAATGGATAATACAATTACAGCTAAAGTAAATAGCTGGTTGAATGTTAATTTTACTTATTTAATAGTTTATAAAGTTAGTGAATCAATTAAAACTCAAACTCAAGAAGCTATTCATGTTGGCGTTACATATAATCTATTCTAAGAATAAATATATAATATTTTAATTATAATCCAACTTACAATAATTGTAAGTTGGATTTGTTTTTTGAAATAGGAATAAAAAACTATTTACAATTGAACAATATTTATTACTTTGCACAACTATTAAAAAAAGTGTTTATGACTACTTCAAAAAATAAAATATTAAACAAAAATATAGTTGTTAAAGGTGCACGGCAACATAACCTAAAGAATGTTGATATCGAACTTCCACGTAATAAATTAACCGTCGTTACTGGAGTTAGTGGTAGTGGTAAATCATCCCTTGTGTTTGATACAATTTATGCTGAGGGGCAACGCAGGTATGTAGAATCTCTTTCATCTTATGCTCGTCAATTTTTGGAAAGGATGAATAAGCCAGATGTAGATTCAATAACTGGAATAAGTCCAGCTGTGGCAATTGAGCAGAAGAAAGGAATTCGTAATCCACGCTCAACTGTAGGGACGACCACAGAAATTTATGACTATTTAAGATTGCTTTTTGCACGAATAGGTAAAACAATTTGTTTTAGTTGTGGCAAGGTAGTTAAAAAAGATTCAGTTAATTCTGTATCTGAATATTTAGAATCTCAAGAAGAGGGATCTAAGTTTTATTTAGGATTCCCAATTCATCAACACGAAGGTAGAACTGTAAAAGAAGAATTAGAATTACTGAAAAAGAGAGGTTTTTTTAGAATATTTAATAAGAACAAGCTATTAGATTTGAACGAGTTAAAATCTAATCCTAGGTCAAAAAAGAATTTAATAGTTGTTGTTGATAGATTAAAAATTAGAAAGGGTAAAATTCGTGAAGCACTTGCAGACTCTATTGAAACAATATTTAAGGAAGGTGAAGGGCGCTTAGCAATTATTTCAGTAGAGAATAATAACGTTAAGAATTTTACGCAATTTAACGAATGTTGCGGAATTAAATACGAAGAGCCCGAACCAAGATTTTTCTCTTTTAATAATCCTTTTGGTGCTTGTCCTGTTTGCCAAGGTTTTGGAAAAACGATGGGATTTGATGACGACTTAATAATCCCAAATCCAAAATTAACTATACTAGAAGGTGCACTAGCTCCATGGAGAACTGTGAAATTTAGTAAGTACCTTAGAGATTTAGTTCGTGTAGCTCCAGAAGTAAATTTACCATTAAACATACCATTTGGAAAATTATCGAAGTTACAAAGGGGTTTAGTATTTAACGGTTTTAATGGATTTATTGGAATTAATAAATTCTTTGGAAAACTTGAAAAGAAAACATATAAAATGCATATCCGTATTTTACTCAGTAAATATAGGGGATATACAAAATGCTCTGCTTGCAAAGGCTCAAGAATAAGACGTGAAGCATTGCAAGTAAAAATTGCGAATACATCATTAGATAGTATTGTTAAACTCTCAATTGAAAAATCTAGCATGTTTTTTAATTCATTAAAATTATCAGAGTATGAATCTAAAATTGGAGAGAGGGTTTTACTTGAAATTCAAAAACGACTTGCATTTTTGAATGAAGTAGGACTTGGATATTTAACTTTAGACCGCTTAAGCAGTACTCTTTCAGGTGGTGAAATGCAACGCATTAATCTTGCAACATCACTTGGCTCTGCATTAATGGGCACTTTGTACGTTCTGGATGAACCAAGCATTGGTTTGCATCCGCGCGATAATGCAAAATTAATCAAAATATTAAAATCCTTAAGAGATATTGGAAATACAGTTTTGGTTGTAGAGCATGATTCTGAAATGATGAAGGAATCTGATTTAATTGTTGATATGGGGCCACTTGCTGGAGTGCATGGTGGTGAAGTTATAGCAATTGATAAATATGACGGATTATTAAAAAACAAAAAATCATTAACAGGGAAGTATCTTTCTGGAGAAAAAAGCATTCCAGTTCCAGATGAAAGAAACCTTGTTGAAACAAAATCGATTTCGATAATAGGGGCAGAAGAAAATAACTTAAAAGAAGTAGATGTTAAAATTCCATTAAATAAATTTGTTGTAGTTACTGGTGTAAGTGGTTCTGGAAAAAGCACGTTAATTCATGAAATTCTTTATGCTGGAATTGTTAAAAACTTTGGTGGTAATCCAAAATCAGTTGGTAAATTTAAGGCAATAAAAGGAGCACAACATATTCATGAAATAGAGATTGTTGACCAAACTCCAATTGGTAAATCTCCAAGATCAAATCCAATAAGTTATGTTAAAGGTTATGAGCACATCCGAGAACTTTTTGCTTCTACTCCTCAATCAAGAGCTAGAGCATATAAACCTGGATATTTTTCCTTTAATGTTACAGGAGGTCGTTGTGAAACTTGCACAGGAGAAGGATTTGTTAAAATTGAAATGCAATTTTTAGCGGATCTTTATCTGGAATGTGAAGACTGCAAAGGAACACGATTCAAAAAGGAAGTTAGAGAAGTAACCTATAAAGGTAAAAATATTGTTGATGTGCTTGATATGACAGTTGATGAAGCCATTCCATTTTTTGAAAATCAAACTAAAATATTAAAATATTTTGTTGTTCTCGAACAAGTTGGTTTAGGCTATATTAAACTTGGTCAACCTTCCAACACGCTTTCTGGTGGTGAAGCTCAGCGAATAAAACTAGCTAAGCATCTTTCTACACAGAAAGAGAAACGTCATACGCTTTTTATTTTTGATGAACCAACAACTGGACTTCATTTTCACGATATTAAAAAATTGTTAGATAGTTTTTATCTTCTACTTGAGAAAAACAATTCGGTTGTAATTATTGAACATAATTTAGATGTGATAAAATGTGCCGATTATATAATTGACTTGGGTCCAGAAGCCGGTGAGAATGGTGGGGAAATTGTGGTTGTAGGAACTCCAGAAGAAATTGTAAAAAACAAAAATTCTCATACAGGACGTTATTTAAAAGAATATCTTAATTAAATTGTTCTGATTGTAAAAGTTCTATGGTGCGCTCAGTTAATAAGTTAAAGGCATTACCCATTGAGTCTTCAATGGAAATACTTTCTGTTTTTATTGGTTTAATAATGATTGGATTAAATTCATTAATTTCATCTTTTGTGAAATTTGTAGCTCCGCAAAGAATTGCAAGAGGCTTATTCTTTTTTTTGCAAAGATCCATTACACCTTTCACTACTTTCCCTTGCAAAGTTTGATGATCAAAAAGACCTTCTCCAGTAATAACTAAATCAGCATCTTCTATTTTCTGCTCAATGTTTAGCAATTTAATTATCTCATTAATTCCGCTCTTTAATTCTGCATTACAAAAACACATTACACCAGCCCCAATTCCACCAGCTGCCCCACTTCCTGCAATATTAGAAAAATCCTTTTCAAAATGTTTCTTTGTGAGAAAATTAAAATTCTCCAAACCTTCATCAAGCTCAACAATCTCTTTTTTGCTAGCCCCTTTCTGTGCAGCAAAAACAAATGCGGCTCCATTTTCTCCAAACAAAGTATTTGTAACATCAGTTAATACATAAAAAACAATTTCATTAAAATCTATGTTGCAACTATTTTCTATTTTACAAATGTGCTTCAGATTTGAACCAATTGGTTCTATGACGTTATTGTTTCCGTCCAAGAAACTATAACCAAGTGCTGAGGCAAGCCCAATACCAGCATCATTTGTTGCACTACCACCTACGAAGAGATAAATTATTTTTGCTCCATTCTTGATTGCATCAATAATTAACTCTCCAGTTCCATAAGAAGTTGTGTCCATTGGATTCTGTTCACCCTTTTCAAGTAATTGTAAACCAGATGCTTTTGCCATTTCTATATAAGCTGTATCATTTTTGATCCCATACCAAGCTTTTGTAGGTATAAATAATGGATTATTCACTTTAAGATATATTCTAGAAAGGTTGAGTGTAGCTTCTAAAGTTTCAAGTGATTCTTCGCCACCATCTGCCAAAGGAAGTTTTGTGATTTTACTATTTGGATAAACACTTAGAATACCTTTGCTAACAGAGTTGCAAACCTCTGTTGCTGTAAGTGATCCTTTAAATTTATCTGGTATTATTAGTGTGTGCATATTAACTATTAAAAATAAAAATTTTGTGAATCAAATTATATAGAACTAAAGCTTAATCCACTTGTTTTGAGCAACTAAGTTTAATTTAATTTTACTAAGTTGAACATCATTTAACAATAATTCAATTCTATTTATACCCTGTTTGAGAGAGTATTTTAATATTACCTTAGTCGAATTCTCTTGATTAAAAATTAATAGAGTATCATTCATATTGCTGAAAATAATGATCAGACTATTCTCTTTTTCTTCAATAATTATGGGATTGTTTGAAAGTGAAATATCTGTTTCTAAATTACTTAATTCTTGAATAGTAATTTTTTCAATGTTGCTCTCTTTGCTTGATTCATTCCACAATTGATCAAATTGTGTTGCAGAATAATAGTAGTTGATTCTATTCGGTTGTGAAAGTGAAAAACTCATTTCTGAAATATAATTTGGTAGTACTTTTAGCAATTTACTTTTGGAATTAGTTTCAAAAGTATCACTTTCATAAAGTGCAAAATATCCATTGTTAGAGAGACTTTGATTATCAATCTCAAAATTAATTGATGCTTTGTTATCTCTAAAAATCGAAGTTAGCTTAAGTTCAGCAAGGATAGGTCTTTCTTCAATCCAAGTCATTTCAGCAGGAAGTGTTTTCTCATTAAAAGAATAAAACCTTTTTTGAGCAATATTTTTGTACCTGAAGAAAGCAACTCCGGAAGCATTTAAATTACGAGTAACATTAATTTCTCTTTCAATTTCGTTAAAAACTTCAGTTTTATAGGCACCAATTCCTATGATAATATTCTTTCCAAAAGAATTATTTACCCAATCTTTTGAGAGAACATCAAACTTTGGATTACTCTTTACATCCCAGTAAATTTGTGGAACTGCATAGTCAATAATCCCCAGCTTCAACCACTCTCTGGTATCTTGAAATACATCGGAGTAGCCCTGCATTCCTCTTCCATTTGGAATTGATTTGTAGATGCCTATTGGTGTAACTCCAAGTTTAATTTTAGGATTAGTTTGTTTAATCCTTTTATTCAATAATGTAATAAGATTAGTGATATTGTCCCTTCGCCACTGTGGTCTAAGAATATCCCCACCATATGTGTTATAGTTTTCTGTATCAGAAATTGGAGACTTTGGATAACGAATGAAATCTAATTGAATTCCATCAATATTATAGTTTTGAACAATTTCATTTAATAATTCTACTAAGTAATCTCGCACTTCTGGGATACCAGGATTTAACCAAATTGAATTGTCAGATTTTTCATAAACCCATTTGGGGTGAATTGTTGAAATGTGCAATGGATTGTTTTTTATAGAAATATTACTACCACTAAAAACTCTTATTGTATTAACCCATGCATGTATCTCAAGCCCACGTTTATGAGCTTCTTCAATCGCAAATTCCAGAGGATCGTAACTTCCAAACTCACCAATGTTCCCTGTAATGTAAGGGGAAAATAGTTCCATCGAACTTCTAAATAGAACTGTTCCATTACTTCTAACTTGAAAATAAATAGTATTTAAATTTTTACTCTCAATCACATCAAAAATGTTCTTCAATTCTTCTTTCTGTTTCTCTTCGTCAAAAGTCGGGGAAGGCCAATCTAATCTAAAATTTGTAGATACCCATACAGCCCTTGTCTCACGTGGGGTTTGTGCTTGTATTAGTAGGTTAGGAATAAAAAACAAAAGAATTAATAAGCGCTTCAATTATTAAAAACTCCAATACCGTTTTCAAGTGCGAAAACGATATCTTCACGTGATGTTTCAATATCTAAAACTATGTTTCCAACATCTTGTAGTAAAACAAATTTGATTTTCCCATCCATGTTTTTTTTATCTCTTTGCATTATGGAAATTAGGTTATCAAAATTTAGATTCTTAATCTTTATTGCATTCTTAAAAAGATAGATTAATTCAAGTAACTCTTCCATTTTGGATTTTGTAATAAGTTCTAACTTAAATGACAGAAAAAGTGCCGAGGCTATTCCAACAATTACGGCTTGCCCATGCTTAATTTCGTAATTTGTCTCAACTTCATATGCATGTGCAAAAGTGTGACCAAGATTTAGCATTTTTCTATTACCACTCTCTTTTTCGTCACTTATTACTACATCTCCTTTAAATTTAACGGATTCTTTAATTATTTCAAGAAGTACAACGTGATCTTTTTCGAAGATTGAATCTATATTTTCTTTTACATAATTGTAAAAACTATTATTAGTCAGGTATGCATATTTAATTACTTCACCAATACCAGAAAGAATCTCTTCATTGTTAAGTGAGTCGAGAAAATTCACATCAATTAGTACAAAGTTTGGCTGATTGAAAGCTCCGATAATATTTTTGGTTTTACCAAAATTAATTCCAGTTTTGCCTCCAACAGAGCTATCCACCGCTGAAAGAAGTGTTGTCGGAACTTGTACATATTGAATTCCTCGAGAAAAAGTTGCTGAAGCAAAACCACAAATATCGCCAACAATGCCACCACCAATTGCAATTAAAAGAGTATCCCTTGTATAATTGCTTTCAAGAAGAGAATTATATATCTCTTGTAAAGTATCAAATGATTTTAATTCTTCACTAGTTTCAATTATAAGAGAATTAATTTTTCCTTTGTATGAGAGTGTTATCGAATCAATCATATCTGAATATAAATTGTAAACATTGCTATCTATTACTAAAAATAAATTGGTATTAAGATTCAACGAATTAATTACTTCTAATAATTGATTAAAAGTATTCTCTCCATAATAAACTTCATATCCATTTATAGGTAAATTTATACTAATATTTTTCATTTATAACTCGTGTTAAAATTTTTGCTAGTTTATCAACAGTAATTCCAATACTTGTTTGATCTGTGTCAATACAAATATCTGATGCTAAGTAATATGGTTCACGCTCTTTTAGAAATTTATTAATTCTTTCAATAAAATCTTCTGGTTTAGAATTTTCCGACAAAACTAAATCTCTAAAAATGGGTCTATCTATTTTGTTTTTAATCCGCTTATAAATCATTTCGGGGGATGATTTTAAATATACAATCTTACCACTTTTCTTTAGTATTTCAAGGTTCCTTTCAAAAGCAATTGTTCCTCCACCTAGCGAAAGTATCAATTTATTAGAAGTTGAAAATTTTTGCAAAAAAGAATGTTCAGTATCTCTAAAATAATTTTCTCCTTTTTCTTTAAATATATCAACAACACTATGCCCTTCTAACTCTTCAATGACTCTATCCAAATCCTTAAATTCCCAACCAAGTACATTTGCTAGAATTGGTCCAATTGTACTTTTACCGCTCGTCATAAAACCTGTTAAATATATTCTTTCTACTGGCGTTGCCATTTAGCTCCGAAATCATCCTAAAAATCTTAAGGCAAAGTTACTAATTATTACATGCAAGATTAAATGTTTTGTTTAGAAAATATTGAATATGTTGTTGTGATACCTGTCACTATAAAACAATAGTTGTTGTAAATGAAAATATTTCTATTTAAGTTCAAACCATTAAAAAACACAAAACACAAGTTTTTTAATAGCCAGAGAGGATAAAATAATAATTTTTTGAGGGAAAAATGAAAGATGCTTACATAAGTAACTTAGAAAAAAAAAGTGTGGGGAACTCTACTTCTCCAAGTTTAGCTAGAAATTATATTTGGGCGCCCATAAGGGCAGGTATATTTGGGTTTGCAATGTTTTTTACAATCCTATTAGCTGTAAAGTTGTTCAGTTACATAATCGGTACATATAGTTTTTTTGCAATTGAATTGACTGATTTGGCACTATCATCAATAGGGTTTGTACTTTTATTTTTAATTAGGGAACTTGAGAATTTTAAGGATAATGAAGCTTAATCATTTTTAAGCTTCTCTGTTCTCTCCGCTATTTGCATTTTTTCAATAAGTTCGTGCAAATCACCTTCCATAATATTGGTAAGGTTGTATAGGGTTAACCCTATTCTATGGTCAGTTACTCGATTTTGTGGATAATTATATGTTCTAATTTTGTCGCTTCTATCTCCACTTTTAACCATAGATTTTCTTTTCGCTGCCTGTTCACTATCTTGCTCATTTTGCATTTTATCAAAAAGGCGAGACTGTAAAACTTTCATAGCCTTCATGCGGTTCTTTAATTGCGAACGCTCATCTTGGCATTGTACAACAAGTCCTGATGGATTATGTGTGATTCTTATTGCGGTTTCAACTTTATTTACATTTTGACCACCAGCTCCACCACTACGATAAACATCAATTCTTAAGTCCTTAGGGTCAATTTCAAATTCTAGTTCTTCAACTTCGGGCATAACTACAACTGAAGCTGCCGATGTATGTACACGCCCACTGCCTTCAGTTGCAGGAACACGTTGTACTCGGTGAACACCACTCTCATATTTGAGCATTCCATAAATACCTTGACCACGAATTGCCATTACTGCTTCTTTTACACCACCCAAGCCAGCCTCATTTAAATCCATAAGCTCATGTTTCCAACCTTTTAGCTCAACATAGCGTGTGTACATTCTAAGTAAATCAGCAGCAAAAAGTCCAGCTTCTTCACCACCAGTACCTGCTCTAACTTCAAGTATAATATCTTTATCATCATTTGGATCTTTTGGAATTAGTAATAGCTTTAATTCTTCTTCGAGAGAAATGTTTTTCTCTTTTAACTCTCCAATCTCCAATTGAGCCATTTCCGTAAGTTCAGGATCCTCTCCGGAATCGATTATTTCCTGATTCCCTTTAATGTTAACAAGTATTTCGTTATACTGATCATATGCGTTTACTATTGGCTCTATTGTACTACGTTCTTTACTAAGTTTTATTAGTCTTTTCTGATTTGACAAAACCTCAGGATCAGAAAGTTGCTCATTTATCTGCTCAAATTTTTCTTTTATTTCTTGTAGCTTACTTACAAAATCCATTTCATCTCATTAAATATTTAATCTGCAAATATAGAAAAGTAATGTGATACTTACTACAATCAACATCTTAAGCAATTTCGCGTAATTTTTCCAGATACTTTTTCTGAATATCAATTGGTGGAATTTCACTATTGGTGTTTTTAAAATTAAAAGATGTATTCATCATGCAAAATAACTCATCTAGGGCATCAAACATATTCATAGTTGGAGATTCAGTGTCTCTTAAATAATGAATTAATTTAAGAGTTCTAAAACCGTCGAACCAAAGTGACTTCTGTTTATTTATTTGAGTGGTGGAACTAGAGTTTTGTAAAATCTGTTCCCAGTAATTTTTGAAATTATTATCAATTAAAAACTGAAATAAAGCCGTACTAATTTTTTTTGCTTGGGAAAGGTAATCGTCTGTAGCTAATATTTTATCGGAGTGAAATAGTTCAACCCACATTTTTAATAATTCAAAAGATTTAGGAGAATAGAGAATATATTCATTTTGCAATTTATCTAAAAAACGATTTACGCGTTGACCTGTTCCAAAAGGAACACGCCAAGAGCCCCGACTTGATGGAAGAACAGCGGTTCCTTCAATTTTCACTATCTTAGTAATTTTGGATAATTTTTCCATAAAATAGAAATCTTCAGCAGCTTTTCGTTTATTCATTCCCTGAACTTTTATATAACTATCGGAATCACAAACCATGGTTGAACCAATTGAGTGATAGGCGTATGGAGATTTTGCATACATTAAACCGAGTACGTAATATCTGAGAAATATCTCATAATTTATAATTGCTCTTTCATTCTCTTTGTCCAAAACATCCATATGTTTGAAATTTACATAACCCGCTGAGATTCTATTCTTATCAAAATAATTTCGGATTGTTGTAATATAATTTTGTTCAACTGAGCAATCACCATCAAGACAAACTAATAAGTTTTGATTTTTTGAATCATAATCAAATAGAGTTAAGGCTATATCCATTCCAATTTTTCTTGCTAAACCGACACCCCCATTCTTCTCATCTAACTCATTGTTTTTGGTTGAGGCATCTATGAAGTCTATATTTAGCTTAGAAGTATTTAAACACGAACCACTTAGTTCCTTCAATAATTCCATTGATTTTAGGTTATCAAGTTTAATCTCTTTGGAAGTACTTCCCAAATTATTAATAACAAATAGGATTAGTGTTTCGCTAAAATATTTATCATCATTTTGCGAAAGTGATTCGAGTAATAATTCCAAATTTTCATATTCTGAAATTACAGGTATTACAATTATAGTTTTATAATTATTGGAATGTAAGCGAGATGTTTTCCATTTGTCACTCGAAAATTTATTTAAATATTTACTAACATTTATTGATAGTTGATTTTCCATTTTATATTCTTATATTTTGGAAGATGTCTCTCGAAAAACATGTTCGACATGACACTGCAATTATCATGTCATATCAAATGAGCATTTTGTTTGTGAATGAGATATCTAGTGATTTTATATTTCTATTGTCTTCGAGTTTATTTTCATGGATGTATTATATCTCTAAGAAACTGGATATTAGTGAATTCGCTTTTGTTGTTTCATCTGATTTCAACCAGTTTATTTCTATTCCCTCACGTTCCATTTTTCGAAACCATGTCATTTGTCGCTTTGCAAACTTATGAATTGCGCTATTCAATTTTTGATACATATCATTATAGGATAACTCACCTTTTATATATTGGCTAATTAACCTGTACTCCAATCCAAAAAAATCTAGTTTCTTATAGCTTATTCCATTACTAATTAGATTCTCAACTTCTTCAATCAATCCATTTTGCAATCTTAATTTTAACCTATTCGTAATTCGCTCTTTTATAATATCTCTGGTCTCAGTAATTCCAATTACTATTGATTCAATCTCTATTTTATCAAGTATTGTGTTACTATCTGTTTCAGAAATTAATATAGCTTTTACAATCCTTTCCTTATTAATTACATCGGTAGTGTTATGAAGTTGAGCATTAGATTTCTTTAATATTTGTAATAACTCATCCTCTTTAATAGAGCTAAGTTCCTTTGCTCTTTCAGAATTAAAATCAACATTTCGTAAATCATACTCTTTTAAAATTGAGTCAATGTATAACCCAGTTCCACCAACAAGAAAGGGTTGTTTGTGGTTAGAAACTATCTGGTTAAATGAAGAATAGAAATCTTTTTGGAATGAAAACAAATTATATTCATCGGTAGGTTCGACAATATCAATTAAGTGATATGGAATATAAATATCACCAATCTGGTATTCATCTAAATCTTTGCCAGTCCCAATATCCATACCTGCATAGACTTGACGTGAGTCAGCAGAAATTATTTCTCCATTAAAATCCTTGGATAGTTTTACAGCAAAGTTTGTTTTACCAACAGCAGTTGGCCCAAGAATTACAACTAATTTTTGCATCATCTTTTTTCTAATTAGCAATAGGAAGAGAAATTGTAAACGTGCTACCTATTCCAACATTACTACTTGCTGATATAGTTCCACCATGTTCTTCTATAATTTTACGAGTAACAGAAAGTCCAAGACCAGTACCAGTCTTCTTTCCATATGACATGAAGGGTTCAAATATTTTTTCGCTAAAACCAACAGGAATACCCATTCCGTTATCTTTAATTACCAGTTGAATAATTCCATCATTAACTGTAGTAATAACATTTATATCCCCACCATCTGGCATTGCTTCACATGCATTTTTAATAATATGCTTAAACCCTTGGAAGAATTCCTTTGTATCCATATTAAGTTGAATGTCAGAATCCAAGTTCGTAATAATTTTGCAATTCATTGATTGTACAATGGAGCTGACTCGCTCAATAAAATCTAGTATCATTGTATTCAAATTTACATCGCTACTTTTCAATACAGATTCTCCGTGAGAATAATTAGATGTTGCTTGTACAATATCAGCAATGTTATTTAATTGTTCTAAAAGCATATCCACAACTTGTTCAACATCATGCGATAACTCTTTTTTCTTCAAATGTTCTGAATATCTTTTACTTACGAGAATTGGCTTCTTAATATCTTCAATTAAAAAGTTTGCCATTTTTCCCAATGAAGAAATCCGTTCTGTTTTTAAAAGTTGTTCAACTAAATCAGCATTTTGTAAAGCCATAGCAGCATGGGTTGAAAGTGCATTTAGAAAATTTTCATCTAATTTAGTAAATACGCTATTCTTACTATTCAACAATTGGATAACACCAAGTACATCATCGTTTTTGTTTTTTATTGGAAAACACAAAACACTTTTTGTTTTATATCCACTTGTTTTATCGAATGCGTCATTAAATCTATCATCCAAATATGCTTCTTCAACATTAACTACATCCTTATTCTCAGCAGCCCAACCGGCAAATCCATCGCCAATTTTTAGCGTTATTCTTCTTGGCTCACTTCCTTGTAGGACTTTTGACCAAAGTTCATTTTTACTTCTATCAACAAGGTACAAGGTTCCTCTATCTGCTTCACAAAGGGAGACCGATACATCTACAATATTCCGGAGAACATCATCAATTTTAACATTTGAATTAACTAAATGAGCTGCTTTATTAATTCTCTCTAATTGTTCAAATGTCATTTCAGTAGATGTCTGATTAGAAATATTTGCAATATTTACACTCACTTCTTCAACCACGTTATCAATTTCGTTTGCTTCAAATTTTTTATTGTCATCTGAAGTATTTAGAGAGTCATCATTTAAGACCTTTTCGTTTATAACATGGCCAGTATCATGTTTATTAATCGAGATTTCATCTTCTGGAACTGTTGAAATTCCATCTTCTAAAAGTTCTTCATCAAAAGTTAGCGGTATCATGTCATCATCATTAGAAAAACTCTTTTCTTGAGTTGGAGTAATACTATTTTCAATTACTTCCTCTTCGGTTACTGGTTTTGGAACGTCATTATTATTTTGAAAATTAAAGCTCTGTTCAGTTTGTCCAGGAGCTGAAT
>CBDUTO010000083.1:0-19873 GCA_965370315.1 uncultured Melioribacteraceae bacterium | reverse complement strand
CATACTCAATAAAGATGGTCAGATAATCTACTCACATGTAGGGTTTTCGCATGGGGATGAAAAAAAGGTTAAAGAAATAATTCAAAAAGAAATTCTTAATAGCAAAAAATAGAAGATGGATTTTATGAGTAAAAGTTATAATTATTTTTTATCCATATTTCTATTAGCTTCTTTAGCAATATATGGACAAGATATTACTATGCCAGATGGTTTAAGTATGTCGAACCAATTAGAGTATTCTTATAGTAACGAAACACAGAATGAAATTTTTGAAAATTGGCTTAACTTAGATTATCGTAAATCAATTTTTTCAGCTGGTTTACGTTTCGATATATTCCAACCAAATGATCCTGATCCATCTATCAGTAGGGGCAAGGATAATTATAGCGATATTTCGTTCAAGTATATTTCAGCAAAAATTGGAAATAGAAAAGAAGGATTTAAACTAACGGTTGGTAATTACTACGAAATGTTTGGACGTGGTTTAGTCCTAAAAAGTTATGAAGATAGAAATATAAGAATTGATAACAATCTTCTTGGAGTTAATGTTAGCGGGAGCTATGCAAATTTTTATATTAAAGTTTTAAGTGGGATGGCTGAAAATATCATAAGTGAAAGAAAAGATATTTTGCATGCTGCTGATATTGAATATAGAGGAATTAAGAAATTCAAACTGGGTGCATCTTTTGCATCCAACAAACCAGATGTTGAAAATATTGCTAGAACAAGTTTGGCTACTGTTAGAGTATCTCCAAAGATTTGGAATTTTGAAATGTATGGTGAATATGGAATTAAGCAAAATGAGGACATCAATGAATCTGTGTTCAAAAATTCTGAAAGCAAAGTTGGTGAAGCAATTTATGGAAACATAAATTTTTATCTTGGGTCATTCTCAATAAGTGGCGAGTATAAATATTACGACAACTTTGCATTTCAATCGAGTGATAAAACTATTACTTATAACACACCTCCATCATTGCGTAGAGATCAAACATATATTTTGCTGAATAGACATCCATCTGCATTAGATCAGAATAATGAACAAGGATTTCAGTTTGAAGGGAATTATGCTTTTAACTCTAATTCAATTATATTGGCTAACTACAGTGAAACAAGAACTCTGGATGCATCTTCATATTATCAAAGAATTACAGGAACAAATAATATTGTACAGTCGCAGCTTAAGGATTTTTATCTTCAGTTCACACAAACTTGGAATCCAAAATTTGAGACCATTTTTGCATTCGATTATAACGAAGAACTTTCAAGTAATACAAAAAGTATAACTCCAATTCTAGATAGTAAATTCTATATAGGTGATATTCATACTCTCCGAGTGGTGTTGGAACATCAACAAACTGAAAATATAACTACTGCTGAAAAATATTACGATCAAGTTTTTCAATTGGAATATCTACGTTCACCAAATATATCAGTTTCACTTGTTACAGAAATGAAGACCTCAGAACCAATACCTGGCGAAGTGAAAAGAGATTTTTGGGGATTTGTTATGTTTGGGTTTAAACTTGCTAGTCATACAGATTTAAGTCTGCTAATAGGAACCCGACAAGCTGGCAATATTTGCGTTGGTGGAGTTTGCCGATACGAGCCAGAATTTGAAGGGGTAGAGCTTAAAGTTTTAACACGTCTCTATTAGAAATTGATTACTTTTGCAATCAATTTTTATTATAATATATTATCAGAAAGGTAACAACAATGAATATGTACCCAACATATATAACTTTACACATACTATTTGCCGGAATTTGGCTCTCATTTTTTGTGACTGAATTTGTTCTAAGAAAACGGATAAATAAGGAGATTTCGGTAAAAGAAAATGTTTCAAATTATTTAAAGTTCACTAATATTTTTGGAATATCCGGTTCAATTGGTATTCTATTAACAGGAATTTTGCTTGTGTTAAATTCAGGATATGGATTTTTTGATATGAGCAGTAACCATTGGTTAGCTGCCAAACAGATAATTTTGGTTATCATCTTATTAATTACATTTTCGATGGTCATTCCAACTGCTGGAGAAATTCGTAGAGAACTTGAAAAAGATGACGAATCGATGCCAATGGGAAATCTTAAAAAATTATTTAAAGCTAATACTATAATTAATATTTTAGTTTTAATAAACTTTCTTTTTGCAATTACGTATCGGTTTTATTCTTGAAAGATTTTGTCTGAATTTTAATCCCGCGGAGCGGGACAGGAGTTAATTCTCCACCCCTTGGGGCGAAATAAAAATTCCGATTGATACTCCGTCCGCTTGCGGCGGGGGAGGTCATTTTTTAACAAAATTATGTGGAGGAGTAATGAAACTATCCAAAATTAGGTTAAACAAGTTTATATTAGTTTTAGTTATTTTTAGTGCACTGTTTATCAGTTGCACTGAAGATGTTGTAAATCCTCCACCACCACTGATTGAGAATGAGTTCACAGAACAGGCTAGAGAATATCTTTCAAACAACAACGTTAACATTAATCTAAATAATGATAATGCTTTTGATGTAATTCCAGATTCAATTATAAGTAGCACTGAAATAATATTTACGGGCGAAAGCCATGGAGTAAAGGAGAGCATAGACATTAATGTCAACTTACTCAAGTATTTGAATAGGAAGTACAAAACGAGATACCTACTTTTAGAATTAGGCTATAGCACATCGCAACTCCTTAATAATTATCTCAAGACTGGCGATAAAAAAATATTAGACAACATCTTTAAGTGGCTGGAAGGAACTTATTATTGGACTAACGAGCAATACAATAAATGGGTTAACCTTTACGAATATAATCAACTACTACCTGAAGATGAAAAGATAATCTGTGTAGGTGTTGATGTTGAACACCAATATTTTTCAGCTATTGATTATCTCGAAACAATACTACCTGATGAAGAGCCACCAGAGGAAATAAAATATTTAATCGATGAACTAACTAATAATTCCATCTCAGAAAAAATAGAGGTGGAAATATTTGTAGATAAATTTAAAACTGAAATGGAAGCTAATCATGTGTTGCTTCAAGAATATTTTGGGGAGAGTTATTTTAATTGTGAAATAGTAATTAATGGACTTGATAAACTTTTTATTTGGTCGGCTTCTAGAGATTATAATACTAGAGATGGTTTTATGTATGATACTTTTATCAAACTATATTCTAAATTACCGCACGGAAAATATTATGGTCATTTTGGTGGAGCTCATATATCTCTAAGAGCTATAGGTGGAGTTAATTGGTTTGCCAGCAGATTAAACTCGGAAGGTTCACCAGTAAAAAGCAAAATCCATTCAATTAAATTATTATATAAAAATTGTAAAGCTATAACTACACCTAACTATAGTATTACGACTTACAATTCTATTCCAAACTATTTTGATATTTTTAATGAGAGTAATTTAGAAGATATTACTTTCTTTCCACTTACTGGAATAGATTCTCCATTTCAAGATAGTTCATTATTAAAATACTACGAAAACGAAAGCGGATTCGAATTCCCAGTAACTGAATATTTTCAGAGTATTGTTTTAATTCGAAATGGAAATGCAATGACTCCACTCAATTAGTTTTAGTTTCTAAAGTGAAAATTTGTTTTAGATATGAAAAATATATTTGCATCTCGGTTAAGATGTATGTATGTTGCAAATAATAAGTAGGCAGAGGAAAAAAGAGGTGCTATTTTTGATAAACTCACAAAGTATTTTCAATTATTCTAAATTAAAAATTAAAGTTATTTCTATAGCTATTCTTACTTTATTAGTTGCTCTCACTTCGTGTTCTAAAGATTTGTTCATGCCAGAAAGCTCCGAACTTGAAATTACAAACTTATATAAAACTCATTTGGATTCTGAAATTGAATCTATTGAAAAATACATTGTTCAAAAAAATATTGATGGTGAGCTAGAAATACCAACAAGTTTTATTACAAGCTGGTCATTTAACCATGTTATTTATCTAATAGATGGTGAAGAGGAGTATTGGCTAGACCGCAAGGTTGTAGATATTCTTTCGATGAATGGAGATATAGCGATTGTTACCGGTGTTGAAGAAGGAATGATTTTGCTTATAAATCCACTACCAATAATGAGAGAATTATCTGATATTGATTCTGATAATTTGCGTTATAAATTTGATATGGGCAGAAAGTATAGTAGAGAGTAGTTCCTTTCCTAATTTTAGATTACAAGTAAAATAATTATCTAATTATTTCTTTTAGTAGCTTATAACCGCTTTTGCTCACTGATAGTCTCTCCCCACTCTTTAAAATTACAATATGGCTATCTTTTTCTAATAATGCTATCTCTTTTATTTCATTTAGATTTGCAATATATGAACGATGAATTCTTATAAATGAATTGGGTAAGTGTTCTTCATAATACTTCATTCTGTTTTGTTTTAGGAATGAACCTTCTTGTGTAACAATATTTACATAATCGTCTTGTGCTTCAAGGTATTTGATTTTATCAACTGGTAGTATCACAATTTTGTTGTTCTTTTTCACAACAATTCGTTTTAATTTTTCTTCTGTAGAAATTAATTCTGGAAGTTGTGACTGTGTAGAAGGTTCGCTCGAATTGTTTATTTTTTCAATAACTTTGTTAACCGCTTCTTTAAAACGATCTCTTGAAAATGGTTTTAGAAGATAATCGATTGCATTTACGTCAAATGCTTTGAGTGCGTATTGGTCATAAGCAGTTGTGAATATAATATTATAATTCTCTTCAATTAATTCCAACATTTCAAACCCATTTAACTTTGGCATTTGAATATCTAAGAAAATTAAATCTGGACTATTTTCATTAATAGACTTAATACCCTCAAATCCATTCTCACATTCATCAATAATTTGGATTGAATCAAATTGTTGTAGATAATTTCTAATTAAATCGCGCGCAAGCTTTTCGTCATCAATTATTATTGCTTTCAATTTATTATTTGTCATTTATAGAATCCTTAATAGGAATTAATAATAGAACAGTGAAAATATTTTCTGATTTAATAATTGAAACCAAATTAGTTTTCTTATAGATGAGTTTCAATCTGCTGTTGATATTTGAAAGTCCAATCCCTTCCCCAATATTAGAAATAGAGGTTGGATCATAATTATTAGATACTTTTATTTCAACAATTTTTTCTTTTATCTCGCATGATAAATTAATCTCAACTTTTTCACTTGTTTCATATACTCCATGCTTTATAGCGTTTTCAACAAGTGGTTGTAGTATCATATTTGGAATTAGAATCCCTTCGCACTCTTCTGGAACATTAAGATTAAATACCAGCCTATCTTCAAATCTAACTTTTTCTATCTTAAGATATAGTTTAACAGATTCAATTTCTTCTTTTAACAAAATCTTTTTAACATCATTTCCAGATAGAGTTTTCCGTAAAAAATCTGAAAGATTAATAGACATCTCTTGCGCTTTTTCTGGATTGGAAATTGTTAAAGATGAAATTGAATTTAGCGAATTAAAAAGAAAATGTGGATTGATTTGATACTTAAGTGATTTCAACTCAGCCTCAGTAATCAAATTATTAAAGTTTGATTCGGAGATAACTTTTTCTGTGAAATTGTTATAGTAAATAATTACATAATTAAGAATTATAGTAATTATAAAAAGAAGCATTCCAATTGTAAATCGCCAAATTGATGTGTAGATGAAAAATTCTTCGTACTCTGTAAATACCGAAGTAATAATAAAGTAAGAAAGATAAAGCCAAAGAGAAGTTCCAATTATAGCTATTAAGATATTATTGAGAATTATATTTAGTAATGAATGATTATCGAGAGACATATAGCTAGTTGGATACCACAAACTAAGTGAAATTATTGCGAATAATAGTGAAGTAATTATAGAATCGAATAGCGAAATTTCGATGCTATTTTTAAATAGATAGTAGAATAGTAGAAACAATGACAATCCCATTATTCCTACTATTGTAATTAAACTAATTCTTGAATTGTTATTTTTTATTAGTGGATTTTCCATTCATTCAATTTAGTAAGTTTTTAAGTCTCCACCACCAAATATAACAGTTCCTCTAATAATCAAAACTTTATTACTCTCATAAACTTGGTTAGCATTTAGAACTCGCTTGTCATCAAATCCACCAAAAATTGAAGTAACATTTACAATTACTTTCCAATCTCGAGGAACAATAAGATCAATTCCTCCAAAAATTGCCGTTAACTCAAGAGAATTTTGCCCTTCTGCAAGATTTGATTGGCTTAGGTCAATATCAGCTCCACCTAAAATAGTTGTTACTTTCCCACCTTTAAAATTTTGAGAGTTAATACTTTTTCTGCCACTTCCAAGAATGGTAACTTCGTCTATAAAATCAATATCAAGGTCACTATCGTTAGGACTATCAACTGGAATACTTTTATTACGATCTCTCTTTAAAATAATATACAATCCAAAAAGAATAATTAAAATAGGCCAATATTCATTCAAATAATGTCTCATTGGAAAATCGGCATATCTAGATAAAAACCAAAACCCTCCAGCTCCGACAAGGACAACTCCTAAAAAACTATCGTTATGATTAATTAAAATGAACAAGCCAATAATCATCATTAATCCAGGCATTGAAAAAATGTAGTGTGTAAAGTGAAATGGTAGATTGAAGAAACTACCAGTCATTGCAAAAAGTCCAATTATTATTAACAGAATACCTGCTAACATTTTTGAATTATTATTTCTCATTTTATACTCCTTTAATAAGGATTAAGTTAATTTAATTTTTTAAGTCACCACCGCCAAAGAGAACAAAGCCTCTAATCACTAGTTTTTTATCAGTTGATTTATCATCAGAAACTAGAATTCTTTTATCTTTGAATCCACCAAAGATAGGAGTCAGTTGAATATATACATTCCAATTGCTAGGAACTCTGATACTTGTTCCACCGAAAAGGAAGAAAAGATTGAGTGTGCTAATTCCATCGCATAAACTTGAATCTATCATGTTAATTTCTGATCCACCAAAAATTGCTGTTATGTTGCCACCTCTAAAATTATCAACTTGGAAACTCTTTTTTGAACCACCAAAAATTGAGATGTCATTTATATAATCTCCCTCGTTCGCTGCATTTACAGATTCATGCATATTTTCATCTGATGGTTTACTTTGATTTCTATATATAATATATCCACCTAAACCAATAAGGAGAAGCGCCCAGAAGTTTGGAATAAACCCAAGAATTCCAACCGATGCAATAATTACTCCAAGTGGTTTGTTTCCAGAACTTAGATAAGTAATAATTCCAATTACGATAAGAATTGATTGCCAAGTGAAAATTAGTCTTAAGTACTCACCTGGGAAGAAGTCAAAGTTTCTTGCTAAAAATAATCCTCCAACTAGCATTACAATTATTCCTATTACTGTGTTTGCTGCTATACTGTTTCTCTTTTCCATACTATTCTCTTTTGTTTTGGTTGCAACTTATGGTGTTCTATATAAAAGTAGAAGCTAAAATCGGTAAAGTGGTGAAAATATTCGGTGAATGGGGAGGATTAGTAAATTGAGATTGGAATTATGAAAATCAAAATTAGAATTTGTCATTGCGAACATTTTTTTGCGAAGTAATATTTAGGAGATTGCCACGTCGTCCAGAAAATATTGAATTCCTCGTAATTACAATTAGTTCTAAAATAATTCATGTTTAGTATATCTTTTCTAAAAATGATATTTAATTTGCGAATTTCGTATTTTCGAAAAAAGATTTTTTAATATTACAAAAACCATAAGGGATTAAATGCTAACTGAAATAAGTCTAATAATTGGATTAGTAGCTGGAATAATAATTTCATTCTTTTTTACTAAAATGTTAATGAAGAACAAAAATGAATTAGTAAAAGAGAGAATTGAGAATGAAAATAATGTTAAAGTTTTGGAGTTAGAGAAGGAGAAATCGCAGCTAGAAGAGAGGGTTACACGAATTAATGAAATGGAAGTGCAGGCCTCAAAGCTTAATGAAGACCTGGAATTAAAAAGAAATGAAGCAACAGAGTTTGAAAAAAGAATAGTTGAGCTAGAGACATCTCTTGAGAAAGAAAGAAAAGCAACAATTGAAAAATTAAAACTGCTTGAAGAATCAAAAGAAGTATTAAAGAATGAGTTTAAAAATCTTTCCACTGAAATACTAGAAGAGAAGAGCAGAAAATTTACTGAAACTAATAAAGAAAACATTAATGGTATATTATCTCCACTAAAAGAAGAGTTCGAAAAATTTAGGAATAAAGTTGATGAAGTATATATTAGCGATACAAAAGATAGAACTGCCTTAAAAACACAGATTGAAGGATTAAGAGACTTAAATGAAAAGCTAGGGAAAGATGCTCTTAATTTAACTAATGCTTTAAAAGGTGACTCGCAAAAACAAGGTGCATGGGGTGAGGTAATTCTGGATAGAGTGTTAGAAGAATCTGGACTTAATAAAGGGAGAGAATATGAGAAACAACGAACGTTTAATGATGAAGATGGAAAACGTAAACGCCCAGATGTAATTGTGCATCTACCTGATAATAAAGATGTAATAATAGATTCTAAAGTTTCAATAGTTGCTTATGAGAAATATCATTCAGCTATAACAGATGATGAGAAAAATGAGTTTTTAAAAGATCATTTGAAAAGCATACAAAAACATGTAAAAGAGTTAAGTGATCAAAAATATGAAGATCTTGAAGGAATTAAAACTCTAGATTATGTTTTATTGTTTATTCCTATTGAATCTGCATTTATGCTTGCAATGGAAAATGATCATGAACTCTTTAATAAAGCTTTTGAAAAGAACATTGTTATTGTTACTCCGAGCACACTTTTGGTTACTCTTAAAACTATCCAAAATATTTGGAGATATGAAAAACAAAATAAGCATGCTCAAGAGATAGCAAAAAATGCTGGAAACTTGCATGATAAATTTGTGAATTTTACGGACTCACTATTAGAAATAGGAACTAGTTTAAATAGAGCTAGTAAATCGTACGATACCGCATTAAATAGACTTAAAACTGGAAAAGGTAATCTAATCTCTCAAGCTCAAAAAATAAAAGAGCTTGGTGTAAAATCGAAGAAAGAACTCTCATCAAATTTAATTGATAGCAGTGAGGAAGGTGAATTTTTAGAAATAGGACTTAATGAGGATGAATAAATATTTTAAAATATTTCTAGGATTGCTATGCACAGTAATTGTATTATTAATAACGGTTACTATTATTTCCTATTTTGTACTCTCCTCAAAAATTCCAGAATATAGTGGTGAAGTTTCTGTAAATGGAATTACTAACGAAGTTGATATTTATAGAGACGAATTTGGTATACCCTTCATTATTGCTGAAGATGATATTGATGCAATATTTGCTTTAGGGTATATTCATGCACAGGAAAGATTGTTTCAGATGGATATTACTCGTAGAGCTGGAGCAGGAAGACTTAGTGAAGTTTTAGGTGGTACTACAATTCCATTTGATAAAATGTTTCGAACGCTTGGAATCTATAAATTAGTTGAAGACTCATTCCCCAATTTAAATCCACTTTCACAAAAAACTTTAGAAGCATATTCTGAAGGTGTGAATGCATATATAAAAGAAGCGGATGGAAATTACACTTTTGAATTTGATGTGTTGGCGTATGAGCCAGAGCCTTGGAAGCCTGAGCATAGTTTGGTGATGATAAAATTAATGGCTTGGGAACTAAACATTAGTTGGTGGACCGATATTGCGTTTTCTCATTTAGTGCAAAAACTTGGCGCAGAAAAAGTGAAAGGCATACTACCAGACTTTGATGAAAATGCACCAACAATTATTCCGAAACATTTAAGAACTGCTGCCAATATTACTTCCGACTTTTACCAAGTGGATAAGGACTTTAGGGAGTTTATGGGATTTGTTGGAACTCATATTGGCTCCAATAATTGGGTTGTTAATAGCAACAAATCAGAAAGCGGAAATGTAATAATAGCAAACGATCCACATCTTGCATTTCAAGCTCCTGGTAAATTTATGTTCTCTGTAGTACGTAGTAATGGATGGAATGGTGAGGGATTTTCAATTCCAGGTTTACCAGCATTTATTATCGGGAAAAATAGTGACATTGCATGGACTCTCACAAATGTACTGGCTGATGATACTGATTTCTATGTCGAAAAATTTGACTCATCAGAAACTAAATATTTACTTAATCAAGAATGGAAAGATTTGTCCATTTCAGAAGATACAATCTTAGTAAAAGATGAAATGCCAATAATATTTGATATTAAAAAAACTCATCGTGGTCCCGTTATTTCTGATATTCATAATTTTAATTCATTGTTTAAAAATGATTTCCAAGATAGAGCCAATATTAGTATGCGATGGACTGCATTAGATTTTTCTGATGAAATGTTTGCAATGGCTTCTATAAATAGGGCAAAGAATTGGACTGAATTTGAAAGTGGTGTAGAGTACTTTTCTGCACCTGGTCAAAATTTTGTTTATGGTGATAAGGAAGGGAACATAGGTTATATTTGTGCAGCAAAGCTTCCAGTGAGAAAAAACAATAGCCCAACGCTAGTATATGATGGCACAACTGATGAGTATGATTGGAAAGGTTTTGTCCCATATGCCGAAATGCCAAGATTATTTAATCCGTCAGATGATTTTATTGCATCTGCTAATAATAAAACCATTAAAAATTATCCGTATCATATCTCAAATTTATGGGAGCCAACATCGCGAATTGAAAAAATTACAGAACTTCTAACAGAGAAAGAGAAACATTCATCCGAAGATTTTAAGAAGTATCAACATGATTTCTTTTCACATTACGCAAAACATTTAACTCCTTTTATTTTGGATGCTTTTGAAGGTGTATCTGTAAAAGAAGAAAATCTTAAGACTGCTTTGAGTTTGCTAAACCAATGGGATTTTATGATGGATATGAAGAGTCAAACACCAACAATATTTAATGAGTTTTTCCAAAAGTTGATGGAGAATATTTTTCTAGATGAAATGGGAGCTGAATTATTCAAAGAATATATTTTTGTAGCAAATATACCTTACAGAAAAGTTCGTGAATTGTTGGATGAAGAGAGATCAGAATGGTGGGATAATATAAACACTGATGGTTCAGAAACTCGCGACGAAATAATCCGAGGGAGTTTGGTTGATGCTCTAAATTCACTTGAAGCAAAATTAGGAAAAGATATTGCATATTGGCAGTGGATGGAAGTTCACACAGTCACATTTAAACATCCTTTTAGTGTTAGTTCCCCGATGCTTGGAAATATTTTGAACATTGGACCCTTTCCAATTGGTGGAGATGGAACAACAATTTTCAATACAGAATATTCTTTTACTAAACCGTATGAGAATAAGTTAGGACCAGCTCTAAGATTTATATTCGATTTTGCAAAACCTGATGAAGTCAATTTTATACTTCCAACTGGGCAAGCGGGATATTTTATGAGTGAACATTATAGTGATATGACAGAGCAATGGCTTGATGGCAAATATTTGAAAGTAAATATTAATACTTCTGACATAAAAAGTAGAAATTATCAGTTGTTGAAATTGGTAAAAGAATGATTTAGAACGTTGTAAAGTTTCGTCTAAAAAGGGATAATGCTCTAATTATGAGGAGTGAAATAACATTTATTACTTTTGAGGCAGACTTATTAACTGGTGTACACTAGAACTTTTTCAAGAAAGTAATTACCAAGTAAATCAAAGTAGAAAATAGTAAATTTATATTTAGAAAAATTTGAGTTGATATGAGAGTTACAGAACATTTAGATAAAGCAAATGAAACATTAATTAGTTTTGAAATTATCCCACCAAAGCGTGGTGGAGATATTAAGCAATTGCTTGGGGTATTAGAAGATTTAGTGAAATTTAATCCTCCCTTTATTGATATAACCAGCCATGCTGCTGAAGTTCTTTACGAAGAGACTGCTGGTGGTGGATACGAAATGAAGATTAAGCGAAAACGTCCAGGTACACTTGGCATTTGTGCACTTATTCAAAACAAGTATAGTATTGATGCTGTTCCTCATGTAATTTGTCAAGGATTTACAAAGGAAGAAACAGAGGACTTTTTAATAGAGCTTAGATATTTAGGGATTGATAATGTACTTGCTGTGAGAGGAGATGACAGCGGCTACAAAAAACCAGTTAAATTTGGGCGATCGACAAACGACTATGCCGTTGATTTAGTTAAGCAACTCACAAATATGAATAGTGGAATTTACGTTGAAGATACTTTGTTAGATGCAGATAAAACTAACTTCTGTATTGGTGTTGGTGGGTATCCAGAAAAACACTTTGAAGCTCCAAATATGGATTTGGATATTAAGTACGCTAAAGGAAAAGTTGAGGCTGGGGCAGAATATATTGTAACACAAATGTTTTTTGATAACAACTATTATTATGAGTATGTTGAGCTTTGTAGAGCTGCAGGTATTGATGTCCCAATTATACCTGGTCTCAAAATGATAACAAGTAGAAATCAATTAACTACTTTGCCAAAGTTTTTTAATATCGATTTGCCAAGTGATTTGGTAAATGAAATAGTTGAAGCAAAACCAGAACATATACTAGAAATTGGAGTTAATTGGACTGCAAGACAAGTTGAAGATTTAATTAATAATAGTTCTCCTGCAATCCACTTTTATATTATGCAAAATGCAAAACCAATTAATATGTTAATGAAAAAATTGAATTTATAATATGGATAAAAGATTTCAAAAAATGAGATTAAGTAAACAATTACCTCGAAAATTAAAATGGGGGGTTGCTGGATGTGGAAACTTTTTAGAGAATACATTCCTTCCAACACTCCAACAATTGAAAAAGAGTAAGTTAGTTTCTGTTTATAGTGCAAATAAGGAACGTGCAGATTTTATAAAAAAGAAATTTAATGCTGAAAATAGTTTTAACGATTATCAAAAGTTTTTAGAAAGTAATATTGAAGCAGTTTATATATCAAGTAAAAACTCAGATCATTATCAGCAAGTAATTGACGCTGCAAATGCAGGAAAAAATATTTTATGCGAAAAACCACTTTCAATGACTTCGGAACAAGCAAAAGAAATGGTTGAAGTTTGCAAAAGAAACGATGTAACGCTTACTATCAATTATGTTATGAGACATCATCCAATAATTAAAAAAACTAAAGAATTTATTGATAGCAAACTTCTTGGAAAAATTGTATCGATCTCTGCAAAGTTTAATTTTGATTATCAACCAAATGATAATTTTAGATTTAAAATGGATGAAAGTGGTGGCGGTGCTTTACGTGATCTCGGAACCCATATGATTGATTTGCTAAGATATTTAGGGGGCGAGATTGAATCAATAAGTGGTAATGTTGATAATATTATATACGATAGTAAAGTTGATGATTTTGCAGCTGGGCTCATTAAGTTTGAAAATGGAGGATATGGAGATTTCAATGTTTCGTTTAATGTAAGTGAACCTGTAAATAGAATTGAAATTCTTGGGCATCGTGGAACTATTATTATTGATAAGATGATTGGTCAAAGACTTGCTGCATCAAAAATGACAATTAATCTTAAAGATGAGGGACGTAAGGCATTCCGTAGAAGAGCTAATAGACAACTTCATTTATTACGAGATGTTCAAAAAGCATTTTTGAAAAATGAAGCTCCACTTATTACAGGAGAAGATGGACTCATAAATATGCAACTGATGGAAACCTTAGAGAAGAAATGAATTTAAAAGAGGAATTAGTTGAAGCCTGCCATAAAGTTTATAAAAATGGATTCTTAGCGGCATTTGATGGAAATCTTTCAGCAAGAATTGATGAAAAAAGAATATTTATAACTCGATCTGGAGTTAACAAAGGGGAAGTAACTCTTCAAGATATTTTAACAATTAACAATGAAGGTAATCTCATTGAAGGTGATGGTGAAGTTTCAACTGAAGTTAGTATTCATTTAAAAGTATTTAATAATAGAAAGGATGTTAATTCTGTTATTCATTGTCATCCAATTTATGCTACTGCAATAGCATCTTCATTAGAAGAGTTTCCAAATACAAGTTTTCCAGAAGTAATTCTATCATTAGGAAAGGTTCCAATTTGTAAATATGCCACTCCATCAACAGTAGGTTTAGCTGAATCATTAAATCCATATGTTGATTTTGCAAATGTAATGTTGTTATCAAATCATGGTGCTGTTGCTGTTGGAGAAAGTATTAAAACTGCATATTATAGGATGGAAAAATTAGAGCATGTCTCAAAAACAATATTTAGTGCCAAATCTATTGGAAATATCAAAACTCTTTCTGATGCAGAGATAAAGGAACTCTATTCAATTGCTGAAGATACTTACGGTATTAAAATTAATGAAATGAATAAGGTAATAAGCTAAATGAAAAATAGTGAAATAACTGTTGGTCTATTACTTGGAGGTGCTTCGCCAGAACGAGCAGTTTCCAAACATTCTGCTGAAGGAGTTTTGGAAGCATTAAGAAAATTAGATTATAATGTTATTTTGATTGATCCTGCTTATGGAATAAATCAACCCAAAACTGAAGAAGAGTATTTTATAGAATGTGATTGTTCTCCAATTTCTTCTTCAAATTATTTAGACGCTGTTAATTCAAATCTTTTTGATAATGTTGATGTTGTATTTAATGCTCTTCATGGTAGCTGGGGAGAGGATGGCACAATACAATCCTTGCTCGAATTTAGAAAAATTGCATATACCGGATCGGGTGTTTTAGCCTCAGCTGCTTCAATGGATAAGCATATTACAAAGAGTATAATAAAGCAAAGCGGAGTTTCAACAGCCAGATGGTTGATGCTTGAAAAGAAAAATTATAACTTCGCTGAGTTAAAGAAAGAATTAGATAATAAATTTACATTCCCAATTGTTACAAAACCAAATGACCAAGGTTCTGCAATTGGACTCTCTATTTGCAATACACTAGATGAGTTGGAAGTGGGGATTGCGTTAGCATTCCAATTCTCTAAAAAAATATTAGTAGAGCAATATATTGATGGATACGAGGTAACTGTTGGTATTATTGACGAGCAAGTTCTTCCAGTTTTAGAAATAAAGCCAAAAAATTTTTATTATGATTATGAATGTAAATATACTGATGGAATGAGTGAGTATGAAGTTCCAGCAAATTTCCCAAAAGAAGTTTGTGAATTATTACAGAGTCAATCGTTACTGGCATATAATTCTGTTGGATGCAAAAATTATGGTAGAGTTGATTTTAGACTAGATAAGAATTACAATCCATACTGTTTAGAAATAAATACTCTTCCAGGCTTAACTGGTACTAGCCTTTTACCAAAAGCTGCAAAGGCAATTGGAATTAGTTTTGAAGACTTAATTGACAGAATCATTCAAAAATCCATAAATGATTAATGACTAAGAATAAGATTCTTAAAATAATTTATATTGTTCTTGCATTAATTATCATTACTTTACTTTTTATTAATGATAATGGTGTAATTAAATACTTTACCCTTAAAAATGAAATTCAAGAACTAAATGTAGAAATCAATAATTCAAGATTACAAATAGATAAACTTAGTGCCGAAATTGATTCGTTAAAAAATAGTGACGTAAAGATTGAGCAAGTTGCTAGAGATAAATATAGAATGAAGTTTGATAATGAAGTTCCAATAAGAATTAATAAGCAGTAGAAATTGAATAAGTCAGTTCAAATACCACAAATTCCTCTCTCAGAACGTATTCGTCCAAATTCTTTGGCATCTTTTTTTGGTCAGCAGAACTTGGTTGGAGATGGTAAACCAATAAGTAAAATGATTGAAAATGATTCTCTGAGTTCAATAATATTTTGGGGACCTCCTGGAACTGGAAAAACAACCTTAGCAAAAATTATTTCTGAAAAGACTTCAGCAGAATTCTTTCAACTAAATGCAGTTTCTTCTGGAGTTAAAGATGTTCGAGAAGTAATTAAAATTGCGAAGCAGAATTTGTTGTATAACAAGAAAACAATCTTATTTATAGATGAAATTCATAGGTTTAATAAATCACAACAAGATGCATTATTAAATAGTGTAGAATCTGGTGAGATAATACTAATTGGTGCAACTACTGAAAATCCTTCGTTTGAGGTAATTCCGGCATTACGTTCTCGTGCCCGTGTCTATATTTTACAAGAGTTATCAGTCGATGATTTAAGAGGAATCATTAAAAGAGCGATAAAGGAGGATAAATATTTAAGTCAACTTCCAATTAAATCAATTGATGAAAATTTCTTGATCTATCTATCTGGAGGGGATTCGAGGATACTTCTAAATATTTTAGAAGATTCAATTAAGTATCTACTCTCTGAAGATGAAATAAATGTAACTAAAGAGATTCTTGAAAACGTAGTGCAGCAAAAAAATGTAACTTACGATAAATCTGGAGAAGAACACTATAATGTAATTTCAGCTTTTATTAAAAGTATAAGAGGAAGTGATCCGGATGCTGCACTTTATTGGATGGCAAGAATGATTGAAGGAGGGGAGGATCCTCTATTTATTGCTAGACGACTAGTTGTGTTAGCCTCTGAAGATGTTGGGAATGCTTCTCCAAATGGTCTTGTACTTGCAGAGGCTGCTTTTAGTGCTGTTCATAAAATTGGAATGCCAGAAGCTCGTATAATTCTTTCGCAATGTGTTACGTACCTCGCATCATCACCCAAAAGCAATGCATCTTATGTTGCAATAAAAAAAGCTCAAGAGGATGTTAAAAATAATCCACTCTATTCTGTCCCAATTCATTTGAGAAATGCTCCAACTAGTTTAATGAAATCAATTGGATATGGGAAGGAATATAAATATCCACATGAATTTGAAAATAATTTTATTCAGCAAGATTATTTTCCAGCTGAAATGAGAAGGACGCAATACTACTATCCTACAGAAAATGGACAAGAGAAAAACTTGCTCGATAGGTTGAAAATTATTTGGAATAAAATAAAAGATTATTCCAAATAGCAATTAGACTTTCTTAAACATCTTCCCTGGAAGTTGTTGTACAACCCCTTTAAATTCTAGAGATAATAAGTTAATTAAAGAATCGGAAATAGATAGCGAAGATTCAGATGCTATTTTATCTATTTGTTTGGGAGAGTTGTCAAGCAGATTATAAATTTTCTCTTCAAAAAGTGATAAGTCTAGTTTTGGTTTTGGAATATTTTTTCCTACTTCTGGTTTTAATTTGAGTTTCAATTCAATTAATATATCCTCTGCGTCTGATACTAACTTGGCTCCATTCCGTTGTATTAATGTGTTAGTACCATTACTCTGCTCACTTGTTAAATTACCTGGAATAGCAAAAACTTCTCTGTTTTGATCAAGTGCATGTTTTGCCGTTTGCATTGCCCCACCATTCTTCCTTGTTTCAATAACAAGGGTCCCTAAAGAAATACCAGAAATAATTCTATTCCTTTTTGGAAAATTTGGGGCATCAGGTTTTGTCCCTAAAGGGAACTCAGATATTACAGCACCATTTTTAGCTATTTCGTGGAATAAGTATTTATTCTCTGGAGGATATATTATATCTAGTCCGGAACCAATGATTGCCAAGGTTCTACCATTCTGCTTAATCGCTGTTCTATGCGCTATGGAATCAATTCCCCTAGCCATACCACTAACTATAGTAATATCTTGCCTTACTAAGTCAGATGTAAATCTATTGGCTATGATTTTTCCATAATCTGTAGCTTTTCTAGTTCCTACTATTGAAATGGATTGAAAATCATTGTCGGTTAGATTACCAAACACATATAATATAAGTGGGGGATAATAGATGTGTTTTAATTGCTGTGGATAATCCTCATCCCAATAAGTAATGATCTTACCACCAAATTGTTCCATTCGCTCAATTTCATTCTCATACTTGGAATTGGTAACAATATAACGTTGTTGTGCAAGATGTAATTTTTTTAAAAGATTTGGAGAAATTTGGTTATGTAATCCTTTAGGTTTTATTGCAGTGCTAAATAAGCTATCGACAGAACCATATAAATCTACAAGCTTAAGAATTTTCATAATTCCTAAGCCATCAATAGATAGAAGAGTTCTTAGTTGTATAAATAAGTTAACTTTTGAAATTTCCAAATGCTTTGCCCATTTCTATTTGATACAATACTAAAAATTTAATACTATTTATTCAATTTTTTCTTATAAAAAATTGAAAGTGGAAAGACAACTAAATATGTAAATAATAATACAATAGGAGAAAGAGTTAACGATATTGAACTATCCCATTCACCTTGTCCCATTAAACCATATCCCACAAATAATAATACAATTCCAATAGCTAGTAAAATATAGTTCTCTTTGCTCCAATAGTTATTAAATGGAGAAACAAAACTGCTTTTTCTTGGATTCTGCTTTTTAACTTTTGACATAACCTTCTCACTAAATTAAAAAAAGCCCAGTATTGGGGGGAAATACTGGGCAGGAACACAATTTCAAAGAATTATCAACTTCGAAAGAGTGATTACGAAATATATTATATGTTCAGGCTTTTGTCAAGAACAATAATAGTTAAATTTGGTAAACAATCTTCCGTATTGTATCAAATTGGAGATACGGATGAAGCTCTCTAAGCTGATCAATTGCATTGGTCGCACTTATTTTCTCATTTCGCATCTCACGAAATTTTCGCTTGATTTGATAATCTCTAACCGATTTTTCATTTATTAGACCTTTACTAAATAATATAGTATAAGTACTATCACTAATTAAATCAGATAATGGATTATCAATAATCACATTTTCACTCTGTAGTTGCATGATATCACCTCATTGTTAATAGATAAATATCACATAGAAATAACAATCATTAAAAAATAATTGCATAATTACTTTAACAATAAAGAAACTGCAAAGTTCCAACCACTATACATGATAAAAAAACTTACATTTTAATCGTTAATACAACATTCATGATGCTAAATAAAAATACTAAGTAAAAAGTTTGACATTAGACAATATTAACTGTAATTTAAGGCTTGTGATTTTTTAGCATATGTTATTATAAATAATGAAAGAAACGAAATCAAAATCGTAAAAAAGAAACATTCTTAACTTTTTTCAAAAAAAGTTTTGTTTTAATTAAAAAATTACTTAATTTTAAGAATGCAATTTTTAGCGACTATGTGTTCTATGATTTGATTTAACGTATGAAAAAGTGAGAATAAAATAATTTTGCTTGACAAAATTAAATAAAACACTTAACTTTAGAGTCCGTTTGAAAATGTTCTTAAACAGAGTGAATGACTAAAGCAAGACTTTAGTGAATGACAAGATAAGTAAGATTACGCGAGTTTTAAAAGTAAATTTACAACGGAGAGTTTGATCCTGGCTCAGGACGAACGCTGGCGGCGTGCTTAACACATGCAAGTCAAGGGGAAAGTTTTCTTCGGAAGATGAGTATACTGGCGCACGGGTGAGGAATATATAAGTAATCTACCCATGGGAAAGGGATAACCTCGAGAAATTGGGGCTAATACCACATAATGCAACAACACCGCATGGTGATGTTGTTAAAGCAATTTATTGCGCCTGTGGATGAGCTTGTAGTCGATTAGTTTGTTGGTAAGGTAATGGCTTACCAAGACTACGATCGATAGCTGGTCTGAGAGGATGATCAGCCACACTGGAACTGAGACACGGTCCAGACTCCTACGGGAGGCAGCAGTGAGGAATATTGGGCAATGGACGAAAGTCTGACCCAGCAACGCCGCGTGGAGGATGAAGGTCGTAAGATCGTAAACTCCTTTTTATTGGGAAGAAAAAGCAGGTTTGTAGCCTGTATTGACTGTACCTTTAGAATAAGCCCCGGCTAACTACGTGCCAGCAGCCGCGGTAATACGTAGGGGGCAAGCGTT
>CBDUTO010000082.1:0-19932 GCA_965370315.1 uncultured Melioribacteraceae bacterium | reverse complement strand
AACAAAGAATGAACAAACCTTGAAACTAGTGACACACTTTAGTGAACAGACCCTCCAGAGCCTCCAAAAGGTATACTGGAGCCAATAACAACTACACTTGTTAGAAGCTCCAAGAGAGTTGTTAAAGGCTCCATGCATCTAGAGCCACTAAATGGTACAGTTGGGCCTCTAACAACTACACCTATTATAGGCTCTAAGACAATTGTTAAAGGCTCCAGATAGCCAGAGCCTCTAAATGGTACTCTGGAGCCATTAACAGCTACACTTGTAATGACCAATATGCTTTGATTAGAGCTTAAATAGGGCATATATGTAAAAGCAATATATCCACAAAGCTTTTTGAAGTGGTTACTTTTAAGATTTATAATATCTTTAAATATTTTCCATTGGAGTAATAAGAGCATTTGTCATCCTTATTTATCCGTAAAAGAGTAATTGAGTATTTGGAGTAGTGTTTAATTATTTTGTAGAGTTCCCTAGGATTGAATAGAATAACAAAATTCTCTACGGTGTAACTTTTTTTAATTGTTTATCAGAAATGTCCATTGCCCAGTAATAACTATTTGCCACCTTTTTATTCTGATGTGTTAAACTTAATGAATTTATTTTGCTTTTTCAAATGTGTGAAATATATTTACCTACAAATATAAATCTAAACCCAACTCGTGCTTAAAAGCGGTTGGATTGAATTGCTTGTTGTACTGCATTATTACTATCTCAAATTAAATATTCTAGTATTCCCTCTACATGTATTTTAGTTGTGTCTAAAAATGGAATATTTCCGTCATTATCTTTCAATATTAATGACAATTCAGTTCCTCCCAAGATCAGGCTATCTATATTTTTATCGACTCTCATTTGGTCAACTATTTTTAATAAATTTTGCTTAGTACTCTCTAATAATATACCTTTTACCAATTCATTGAAGTAAATATTATGAATATAATTTTGAGATGCTTCATCTGGGATTACAATTTCAATGTTTTCTCTAAAAAACACATCTTTGTAGAAAGTGCTTTGCATTGTGAATTTTGTCCCAAATAAACAAACTTTATTTAAACCTAGTGTTTTTGCTTTTTTACTGTCAAGTTCAACAATGCTCAACAAAGGAATTGGGGAATCTTTTTTTAATCTGTCAAATACTATATGTGGTGTATTGGAAGCTAACAAGGCAAAATCAGCTTCTGCTTTTACTAATTTATTTATTTCATCTAAAAGAAATGTTGTTAGTCCATCTAAATTATTGTCCGTTAGAAATTTCAGCATTTTATTCATATTGATGCTGTTTATAATAATCTGGGGATAATTATTTTCTTTGTTAAGTTTAAGAAATGAGTTCACTATTTCTTTATAGTAAACAACTGTTGATTCTGGAGCTATGCCACCAATTATTCCTACTGTTTTCATTTTACCTCTTAATTTTCAATTGCATAATGACGTGGCATTTTACACGGCCGCTTTGAACTACTTTGCATTCAATAATTCCATTTCAATTCTATCATTTACAATAGTTAATACCTTAATTAGATCTTCAAATGTAGTTGACGAATCATTATTAAACTCCATTAAAGTATGATCATATCCATGATCAGGATATAATTCATCAATTACAAATCTTGTTATTTGAATTACCTTTCCCCTATGATTGTATGCTCCAGCCTTTTCAACTGATGCAATTTGTATTGCACAATATAAACTCCAAATGTCATCTGTTTTATCAGCATCACAATCCCTATCATCATTTTGCTGCCATTTTGTTGAATCTTTTAAGTAATCAAAACATAAATCTAATATTTCTAAATCTGTTTTTGTGGCGGGTGGGCAATACCAGTAATCATATGAAAATATTAGTTTGCCATTTTCAATTTTCAATTTATCCCAAGGATACCAACCATTTGAAGTTTTCATGAAGACAGTTACAGTATCATTATAAGGTATTAAAGAATATTTAATTTCAGTCGTTTTACCATTTGGGAAAATAAAATCTCCAGTAATATTATGTTTTCTAATAATTGAAAATAAGTGATCAACACTTAAACTATCTGCTGAAAATTCTGGAGGTAGGTTAATAGAAACATCGTATCCAGCAAACTGAAGACTACTGCCTTGTAATTTGTTGTCAGATAATTCCAAAGTATATTGAACACATGTTTCACAAATCTCATTCTGGGCGAATGTTACATGAGAAAGCATAATTAAATGTCCTATTATTATCAATAAAAGTTTCATTTTAGTCCAGTTTCTAAATGGCATATAACACCTCAATATATCTATGTTCATATAAGATTAGTGAAAAATCAGTTATCACGCAATATGTATAACAGACTTAAAATTTAATTATTCTTCTCTTTTTCCGTTTTCAAGATTAATTTACATTTTGTCAAGCACATAACGACCCGCCAATAACCCACCGCCCAGAACAAGACTGTAGCCATTAGCAGAACTTTTTTATTTAAAAAATTTTCAATTAACAAAACTACTTAGCAAAGTTACCCTTGCGAAAATACGAATTTAGAAAACACCAAAAAAGCCCAGGCGAGAAGGCGGTCGCGGTTGATTGGCATGTTATACAATTTTATTTATTTGTAAAGTCAACAATTAGATCCGAAACATAATTTACTAACTCAGTTGCTAGATATTTTAATTCTTGCACAGAAGGGGAGTTTGAGTTACCATGTACTAAAGCGCTTCGAACTCCGTAACAATAAGTGAAAAATTTTGATGCATTCATATTATTATATTTTTTACCCATCAGCACCTTTCTTGCAAGCTCTCGTCCAGCTTGACCAATAGACTGCGATTTTAACCAAGTTAAAGAGCCTTTCATTGACATGCGGTCACTTTTAGATAACTCATGATTGTTGCAAGTAAATTCAATCATTTTATCGACATGGGCAATTGCTGAATCATCTCGTCCCTCACATTGAATTAGTACTTCTATTGCCATGATTAGAAGTAAAAAACGGGGTTCTGGTAATTCTACAAAAAATGAGGAATTATATAAATGAATTGCCAAGGATAAAGTAGCAGAAATACTTTCGTTTTTTTGAGAATACTCTACAAATTTGTTGTGAAACTGTTCAATCGGAGATAATGGACCAACATCAGGGTTTAAGCTTGCAAAAGCTGGTTTTGGCTCAGTCTTATAAACTGTTAATCCCAATCCTCCAGATAGTAGCCGCTTGATTTTATTTTGCTTCGCAATAGACTCAAGGCCATAATCAGTGAAATAAAATGATTTCCCTAGTGCACCATAATCAATTCCTTTTTTCAAGGAAACAAAAGTTCTAATTATATTATCTAGTACTTTTTCCCCTTCTTCTTTAGCACTGGAATCTGAAATAAATCCATGACTTGTAAAAATAAGACTTTCTGAATTACTAATTTGATCGTCTTCCTTTTTTGAACAAATTGTGATTTGATTATATTTATCCAAATTAGAAATAATGTAGGAAGAATATTCCCACCTTAATCTTGAATCCTTTGGAAATCTAATTTGTATGCGATAACTATATGACATAATAAAATTGTATAACGGATTTGCGTATAAAGCGTCTGCCTTTGAAATATTTTTAAAGACGCAAATACCAACCCTTTTATTAAAAAATTAACTTTAAAAACTTAAACAAAATTATGAAACAAAAACTTAACAAACCAACCAAAATTACAAAACGATTGTGCGTAATGGCAGTCGCTTTAGAACGCTGGTTATATTGTTTTTATACAAGCGATGATTATAGCTTTCTTACCAATAATATCCTAAAATAACTTCAAATCTCCCAGATGATTGGTTTACTAGTTCGTCATTATATCTAACTTTATTTGAAAACAATAATGAAACTTGAATATTATCAGAAAAAGATCTAAATATTTCAACACCAATCCCATATTTAAATTCGTTATAAGAAGCTTTAACATTGTTGATTGTATTGTAAATGGTTTCATTAAGAACAATGTTGCTTTCAGATACTGTTTGGCTAGTATATACCCTTCCATAAGAAAGTCGTATAAATGGATGAAATATTGTTCTGTTCGGGAACTTATATTGTAAGTAAAAGCTGTAAAATTCTGCTGAGATATTTAAATCCTTAAAACCATATACATCTCGACTGATACCGTAAGTGGCAAAGCGAACATAATTATAGTTATATTCATAAAGACCAAGCTCAAATCCTAGATATAATGATTTTACTATCTGATAATTAAATGACAAAGATAATCCCAAACCAATATTTGAAGGTAGTTCATAAAAATAATCGATATCACTTTTAAATTCAGATGAATAATCAAGAAAAGTGCCTATGTTTATTGAGAAATTTGGGTTAAAATAAAGTTTATCCGCAGAACATAAAAGATTACTCTCAGCATTTTTTTGTACTTCCAGTTCCTCTTTTAAAAGAAAATATCTTTCTTTTATTATTTTGGTAGAATCTGGCAAAAAATAAATTAAAGATTCTAATCTGCTCTCTATGAAAATAGAATTTTCTAAATCTCCGCAATCAATAGATGCTTCAAGTTCAGAGAGTTCTTCAGAAAATTGTGTGCTAGTCTCAACAAATTTATCAAGACATAAAGATTTATCCTCAAAATTCAAAAAAAAAGTAATATTTATAAATTTAGCAGCTTCGCAATAATTCTCTTTTTTATAAAAAGACAAAAACTTTCTGAAAGCAATTTTCGAGTTTTCACTAATTAGTTTTTTTTCATAAGCTGCTTTGTTTGGTGTAAATTGTGAATAACTGTTCTTAATTTCTGCTTCTGATTTACTACTAATAAGTTCAATTCTATTTACTAACGCAATATATCTTTGCTTGATTCCTCTATATTCTACACCGTTATCATAATTTTTTGAGTTTGCCTGAAAGGTTTGTCGTGAGTCTAATGTTTTAAAGTATTTATCAATTTTATCAATAGCTCCTTCTAATAAAATACTATTCAGTGTTATTTTCTGATTTTCAAAGAAATCTCTATTTTGACCCAAGGTTTGTATGTTAGATACTAGTATTGAAAAAAGCACTAAAAGTATTATTCGAGTCACTATTCTTGTCCTTTGTTCTTTTTGTGTTTTATTTGAAACAATATAACGGCTGCCGCGATTAACCCGCACCCCATCGGTGTCGGATTCAGTCGCTGGTTTAACCGTGCAGAAACGCGTGGTACAATCGCGACAGCCGTTTATCCGATGCGTTTTTTGCATCGGATAAACGGCGTTATTGCTTAATTGTCCGCTTTTGCAAACTTTAACTAAACTTGATACGCCAAAATTTATAGTTAATAACTAATTTTAAACTTGAACGACTTTTATAAAACTACAACTTTACACACACAATTCAAAAACAAAAAGACCGAGCGTAAAAGCGGTCAATTAGAGCAATTGGTTAGGCATAGTTCATTCAATCAATAACATTTTTTTGTTTATTATTTGATTGCCTAATTGCAATTTGTAGAAATAAACACCACTGGATAATTTGCTTCCATCAAATTCAATTTTATAGTTACCAGGTAATCTATTTTCATTAACTAATGTAGATATCTCTTTTCCAAGAATATCGTAAACTTTTAGTGAAACAAAACCTTCACGGGGGATTGAATAATCAATTTGAGTAAATGGATTAAATGGATTGGGATAATTTTGATTTAGAGAAAGCTCTAATAGTGAAACTATATTGGATTCAATTTCATATGAATATTCGTAATTACCATCAAAATCAATCTGCTTTAATCTATAATGATTTTTTTCAAAGAATACATTTTCAACAAAAAACAAATAATCCTTTGGCGAGTTGCTGTTCCCATGTCCTTGAATAAATCCTATTTTATGCCAGTTTGAATATTCAGTTTTACTTTCTATTTCAAATCCATAATTATTTATTTCTGTAGCTGTATGCCAATTTAATAAAACAGAATTCTTAATTACTTTCGCTGTGAATGTTGTTAGCTCTACAGGAAACGGTGATTCAGTTTGTCTTGAAGTTCCGAAAGCACTTGGATTACTTCCTGCGTTATCAGAAGCACAAACAACCCAATAAAAGTATGTTTCACCTATTTCAACAGTATAATCACTATAAGTATTGACCTGAGTCCATTCTCCAAGAACTACCCAATCGTCGCCAGAATTAACTTCATCAATAGTATTGCGGCACACACGATAATAAAAGCCAGCTGTTCCATCACTTGTATGCTTGTACCATGTAATTTTAATATATGTATCATCTGGATTCGTGAGATAAAAATCAGAGGCATTCAACGGTTTCATGAAAGTAATGCTTCTATGTGATGAAGCTACCCAAGAATCAAAATCTTCTCTGCTTTCTAAATATATATTGTTTGTGCCAGCATCTATATCCTGTGTAGTATTCCAAGTTCCGCAGTTGTTACAATCGAAACTTTTTAATGAACCGTTAACATAAAGGCGAATATCTATATTCCCTGGATTAGCCCAACCATCAAATGCGCAGGTTCGCGTTCCTGTAATGTATGTATCAAAATTATATCTGTGTATTGTAAGACCGTTTGCAGGATTCGTTATGCCAGCTTCTTGTGCAAATGAAAGCGATAAGTAAAAAAAGAAGATAATTGAAATTAATGTGATTTGTTTCATTGTTACCTCTGCGATGATAATAATTATATGCCTAACGGCTGCCGCGATTAACCCGCACCACATCGGTGTCGGATTCAGTCGCTGGTTTAACCGTGCAGAAACGCGTGGTACAATCGCGGCAGCCGTTTATCCGATGCGTTTTTTGCATCGGATAAACGGCGTCTTGGCTAAGGCGTCCGCAGTTTTTGCACCTTTAAAAACACCTCTACTATAACCTTGAATTTATTAAAAACTTATCTTACTTGAACTTCTTTTATGTCAGAACAACTGTTCATACGCACTCAAATTACAAAAGAACTAAGCGTAACTGCGGTCGCTCTTGAGCCAATGGTTATAAAGCAAATTATTAAAACTAATTTAAATATCGAATATTCCTAGCATACACAGTTTGTGGTTTTTTATCAAACACAAATTCTGTTACTACATATAATCTTGATAAATCAGCGGTTCTAAATCTTGATAATTCAATTTTATAGGTTTTCCAATTTTGAGATAAATCAGGTATTCTAATCTTTGTTTCCGAGCCATTATCTGGGTCAGTATTATCTTTTAATCCAATAAAAACATATTCGCCACCTGTTTCTCCTTTCAATTCAAGAGACAACAATTGATATGCAGAAAAATTTCTTGATGCTCTATTTTTAACAGATGGTTGACCTACAGTTATAAATGTAGTTCCCCAAGATTGACCATTCGGATATTTCATTTTTATCTGATTTTCAATAATGCTAACCCAATTGGTCATTCCATTAGATGTATGGACGCCCATATTTAATCCAGAAGTTAAATGACCATTAATAAATATTTCAGGTTCTTCTTGTCTTTCAGATAAAGATTGTATCTGCAAGATTGCATTTCGTTTAGTATTTTCAATTACGTCGATTTGCTTGTCCAAGCGTTTATAAATTTTGTCCATTTGCTCAGCAAATCCATCCATTCTTACGTGGGCATGATACACTCTCTCGTTTAGTCCACCAAGATAGAATATACTTCCAGCAATTGTTAAAAAAATTGTTACAACAACACCAATGTCAAATTTTCGTAAACCAAATATTAGTTTTTTATTTTTCTTATTACTCATATCTCTTTTATACCTTAGTTATATTACAGTATAATTACTGAATTTTTAGCCTAAAACGAAACGTATTTTATTATTATATATTTGAACGCCTTTAACAAAACTACAAAAATGTATCGGTGCAAAGGTGGTTACTATAAAATACAAGGAATTTCTTAATTTGGAATTAAAATAACTAAATATTTATCTGACCAAAATTGATTTGGATTTTTTATTAACAACCGAGTTTCGTTTCGTCCATTTAAGATTATATCATAATATAAATTTGAAAGTTTGTTGTGATTAGATAATAATTCTATATCCTCTTTTTTGAAACCATAACCAATAAAAATATCTTTATCTTTATGCATATGTATTTTAGAGAAATGATTTATAGATTGAGTGTAATTTTTAGCAAGTGAAGACCCTGTATTAAAAAAAAGAAACTTTCCATTCACAATGATAGAATCACTTTCTGCTTTGTCACTACTAGCTATATAATAAAATACAGAATTTTTTTCTTCGATTTCTGAGAGTAGTGTTTCTATTATTTTTTCTTGTGCTTCAATGACAAGTTTTTGGTCATCTATGACACCTCGAAGATTATCAATCAATTTTTCCATTTCTGCAATTTCTCTACGTAACTTTTCATTTTCAGTTGTAATTCTTGTCAATCTACTCAGTAGATTTGTAATAACCTGCTTCGAACTATCTAATTTGGTTTTATATTTATCAACGTCATTTTGGAATTTCACGAAACCCTTCATTGCTGAATCAAAGTCTAAACTTAGTGAAGGATATTGAACTTCATAAACATCCATTGAGACATCGTTTACACTCCTATTTTCATTTTCAAAAGTTCTTTTAATTTTTTTAAAATTTTCTCTTTCCTCTTTTTCCCTAATTCTTTTCCGTAGTTCTTTTTGACTTGGGATTTTTGGGAGTTGATTGTTGTTTTTGTCAGCAGGAGGAGTTGAAAATTCAATAGGATTAAAAATTATTTTTATTGAATATTTGGTTTCTGAATTTGGTTTAACAATTTCGTCGCAAGATTTTGATATAAAACCACGTAAACTTGATATTGAATTAAAAAGTGGTAATTCAATATTATTAACCATAATTTTATCATATTTATTACTCTCATCTAAAACTGCAAAATAATTATCATAGTTTTTTGATATATAGTTATTTATTGACCAACCAAGTGAATCGTATTCTGGCTCTTTAAGTAAAATATCTGGAATTCCAATTTCATTAAAAACCGCATCAATTTCACTTTTATAAGCATCAATGCTTTTTTTTCCGCCTAAAATATCCTCTAGAATCACATCAAAAAAATCAGACTTTTTTTGCAATTGGAATAATTCTTCTTTTTTTAAATCTATTCTTACAAATTTAATATTTGGAATATATACGAGTTTAGAATTAATTTCTGATGAAATCGGATAGCAAAGGTTCGATATAGATTTTGTGAAATTGTTTTTGCTATTTAATTTATGGTTAAATACAATTTCCAAATCATATTCAACTGATTTTTGAACTGGTTTTATCAGATTATCAAACTCATCTTTACAGCCAAATAATAGTATGATAATACAAAGTATTAAAATGTTTTTCATGACTAGTCCTCCAAAATTATTGAGCTTCTGCTGGTAGAATATTTGACATTTGATGATTAAGAATTTCTGAAGCTAAAATACGCTTAGCATCGATTGATTCTTGTTTCATAATTAACCTGTCTCTTTCGTCGTCGTCAAGAATTCCCCAAGATTTTAGAACATAGTCAGTCTCTCGTTGAATTAAAATTGCTTCTTGAGGATATTTATTATTACTGAAATCAGATATTGGATTGCCCTTTAACTTAACAAGTGGGGTAAATACATGATCACGATGAGACTCTATTACAAAAACATTTTTCTTTAGAAACTTTCTCCTGTCAAAGAAAAGAAAAAAACTATACCATAAATTTCCTAAAAAATAACCTGTTGTTGATAAATGTAAAATCGCTACTATAGCATAGGTTAATATTATTAGAAATGTAACACCTGTTAATTGACCAATAGTAGCATAAAATGCTAATACTTTAAATAGAGCAATGGAAATGATTAAAAACGAAAATAATTTAGACAAAAATTTTCTAAAATTAATTTTAGATATTAATCTTGCCTCCTCGTTTCCATCACTATTTAAAACAATCTGATTTTTATATTTGATAATATATCCAGTTGATATGAAATGTTTTAGAATTACAAATAATAAATCTGCAAGAAAAAGAAAAATAGCATTAAAATATTTTATGTCACCATAAATAACTAATACATATAAACCAAAAAACTCTAAAAGAATGACAAGAAAAGTTGCCAAAGTATCCATTAACATTCCTCTTGTTTGGAATAAACCAGGAAGTGTAATTCCCCCAAAATTTCTTTCGGATTTTCTAGTATATAACCAGAAATTTTTTGTTTTCACTGACGGTTCAAAATTTTCACCAGCATTAGAATAACTCATTTATACCTCCAATTAATTGATAGAATGCTTTATAACGGCAGTACAACTAAACTGCTGCCGTAATTTTAAAAGTATGTTTTTTATTAAACCAACGACCCTAAATTACAGAAAACCCACAAATAGCAAAGTGTGTAGGCAGTCAGATTTGAGTTGTTGGTTATATTGTGATCTATTTAATTAATATCATTTTTTTACTTTGATTAAAATTTCCAGCTACTAATTGATAAATATACATTCCAGAAGGTAACTTGGAAGCATCGAAAGTGATATCGTATCTTCCACTTTGTTGAGTTCGGTCGATTAAGGTTACAATTTCCTTTCCTAATAAGTCAAAAATCTTCAACGTCACAAAACTTGCTTTTGGTAAAGCATAATTTATTTTTGTTGTTGGATTAAATGGATTTGGATAGTTTTGTTGTAATGAGAACTCATAAATTATTACATTATAATAAAATGTTTCTTCAATATCGGTAACAGATGTAGGGATGATTGTACTATCAAATGTTCCGTCACCTTGAATATCAACAAATAAATTATAGTTCTCACTATTATAACTAACTGAAGTTGAGCATATCATCGAAGGAGTGACTGGAACATCTTCATAAATTATGAAATTTCCAATATTATCATTTCCCATTTCAGTTTGAAAATAATGCAAATCAAATGTTCCTTCACCAGTACCGAATATAAATAAATCGTATTCGTCATTTCCAAATAATGCAATTACTTCTGGTTCGTCGTCACCAGTTGATACTGAATTTGGAATTTCCAAATAGTGTGTTCCCTCAGATACACCCAATTTTTTTCCGCTTTCATCCTCAATCAAAATATCCGCAGGAGAAAACATTTCATATTTAGTAAAACCAGTATATCCAAGAGATGCATATTTGTTTATTTGCTCTTCTATATATCTATCATATCGGGGTAACTCAATATCTACTTCAATAGTCTGAGAAGCACCAATACTTAATGTTAAATCTATTCTATCAATAATTACTTTTGGCGCAGTAATTCCAATCTGAGTTGGAAAAGGTGATAAAGAAGCACCTTTTGCAAAATACCCCAATAAATCAAAAAATGAATTTACATCAAGTGGAGCTAAGGGCTGAACTTTAATATTCTCAGAGAATGATCCATCTTCATTCCTATTTAGTTTAACAAATTCTTCATAGTTTGGGTCATCTGGTGATACTACATGGCATTTTACATCTAAGATTGATTCATTATTTGAGAATTCAAAGTTAATATCAACATCGGTCGTATAGTCAAATCCACCAGGTACTTGCTTTACAATGCTGTCAAATATCTTTTGTAATAAATTTTGATCCTCGTTTTCTTCAAGCTCTGCTTTTAAATTATCTTTTATTGTTTGCCCAACGACCTCAATTGTATTGATTTTATCTGTATTTATTAATTCATTAGCCCAAGGATTAAAATCAACATTATCACTTACTTTACAACCTTGCCCACTAGGATTTGATGTATGTGTTGGGCCAGTTTCATGTCCCCAATAATTATTCACAGCTGAAATGGAATATGAAGAATTATTTTCAATCCCATAATCGTTAATATTTAGAAAATCACTATTTATAATATTTGGTGTAGCACCATTAAATGCAATTACTATTCCGTTTATAAAATTACCAATTATACAATTTTCCACTGTAACAGTACTTCCACCTGAAAAATAGAATGCAAAATTGCCAAAACTATTAGTATTGTTTAGAGAGCAATTATTTATTACTGTTGTAGTGTTTGAAGCTGCAAAGAATTTAACATTTTCAAAACTACAATTACTAATAGTGCCTCCTACTGTAACATCAGAAGGCAAATCATGCGAGGTTCCATTTAATTGTATATAACCATTTCCAGTAAATGTTACACCGTCTGCAATTATCGCTGCTGATGTATAGGACACAATACCACCATCATCTACAACAAAATGTGGATCAATTTTAATATTATGTTCATTCAAGCCTATTGACATACTATTTGGGATAGTTAGTGAACACCCCCATATTTCTATACCAAGCCCATATAGATGATATGGATAGCCATAATCAATTAGTGTAAAATCCTCTACTAAACGTGCTGAATATAATATTGCTTCATTATTACATTCACTTATATTGTTTCCAATTAATTTAGGATTAGTAATTTCACAACTTTGTGTATCGTTCTGGATATAAAAAGGGTAATTATAGTTTTTAATTGTACAGTTTTCTACAGTAACTTTACTTCCACTTGAAAGTGCAAATGCGGTTAGTTCATAACCACTTATATTGTTTAGTATGCAATTACTAATTACTGTTGTAGTGTTTGAAGTTGCAAAGAATTTAACATTTTCAAAACTACAATTACTAATAGTGCCTCCTACTGTAACATCAGAAGGCAAATCATGCGAGGTTCCATTTAATTGTATATAACCATTTCCAGTAAATGTTACACCGTCTGCAATTATCGCTGCTGATGTATAGGACACAATACCACCATCATCTACAACAAAATGTGGATCAATTTTAATATTATGTTCATTCAAGCCTATTGACATACTATTTGGGATAGTTAGTGAACACCCCCATATTTCTATACCAAGCCCATATAGATGATATGGATAGCCATAATCAATTAGTGTAAAATCCTCTACTAAACGTGCTGAATATAATATTGCTTCATTATTACATTCACTTATATTGTTTCCAATTAATTTAGGATTAGTAATTTCACAACTTTGTGTATCGTTCTGGATATAAAAAGGGTAATTATAGTTTTTAATTGTACAGTTTTCTACAGTAACTTTACTTCCACTTGAAAGTGCAAATGCGGTTAGTTCATAACCACTTATATTGTTTAGTATGCAATTACTAATTACTGTTGTAGTGTTTGAAGTTGCAAAGAATTTAACATTTTCAAAACTACAATTACTAATAGTGCCTCCCACTGTAACATCAGAAGGCAAATCATATGGCGTTTTATTTAATTGTATATAACCATTTCCAGTAAATGTTACACCATCTGCAATTATCGCTGCTGATGTATAGGACACAATGCTACCATCATCTACAACAAAATGTGGATCAATATAAATAGGATTTCCATCTAGTTTTATTTCTACCCCTGATTCTATTGAAAGGACACTACCACGAACATTTATGCTACTTACTAAAATGTAAGGACTATTTGATAAAGTAAGGACAGTGTTAGTATCATAAATTCCACCTATTTCAGTCTGTGCAAATAATATAGCATTTATCAACAGTAGAGAAAAAGAAATTATTATTATTTTCATCATGACCTCAAATTACTTTTCGATATCAAAATTTGTAAAACAATATAACGGCTGCCGCGATTAACCCGCACCACATCGGTGTCGGATTCAGTCGCTGGTTTAACCGTGCAGAAACGCGTGGTACAATCGCGGCAGCCGTTTATCCGATGCGTTTTTTGCATCGGATAACGGTGTCGTGGCTAAGGCGTCCGACGTTGAATGACTTTTGGAGACGCAAACCCAACACCTTTTATAAAAAATAAACTTCATTAATTGTAACTACTTTTCAAAAACTACAATTTCAAACACACATTTAAAACCAGAAATAACCGCAGAACAAAGGCTGTCGGTGTAGAGCAACTGGTTATACTTACGTTATAGAGGGGCAAGCAATTTACTTACCCCATAATTTTACCTTCCTATTTAGTGAGCATCATCTTTTTTACTGAACTGAACTCGCCTGCTTGTAATTTGTAGATATATAAACCACTTGGAAGGTTTTTAGCATTAAATTCTACTGTATATTTTCCACTTGATTGATGTTTATTAACTAACTTCGCAACCTCTTGACCAAGTGAATTATAAACAACTAGGTTAACAAATCCATCTTTTGGTAATTGGTAACTTATTTGGGTTGTCGGATTAAATGGATTCGGGTAATTGCTATACAATTCATAAGTTTTTATAATGTTTTCTGCAATTTCATCGTTAGCTTTTTTCCACTGGTAATTACTCGTCCCATCCCCACTTATATGTTGAGTTTCTTCAGAAACGTTATCATAAGTGTCGACTGCAACTACCCAATATTCTACCACATCATCTCCAAACTTGTAGTTTGCTGTAAAGTCATGGTCTGTATAACTATTATTACTTGTGAAAACATTAATCGTTTGACTGCCACTTGACGTAGTATATTTTTTGTACACTCTATATCCATCTATATCTAATTCTGTATTTGCGGTCCAGCTTAGTGTTGGACTCTGATTATAAGAGAAAGTGACTTGAAAACTTTGAGGTGCTGAGGGTGGTATCAAAGCATCTACTAAATCATCAACTACCTCTTGTGGGAATTCATTATGAAAATAATTTGCATTAGCCTGAATTGTTATATCAAATTTTGAGTTCTGATTTATAATATCTAATGAGCTACTATAGGGAATAAAAGTTGGGTTCGAATTAGAATACCGTTCTGACCTAGTCATACCCATAGGAACTATGCTCCATAATTTAAAAGGACTCGGATCGGTTGCTCCTAAATATGTTGGTAAATGGGAGCCTGCCACTAATTCTTCAGATGTAAGATTGAATGAAGTTGTATTTGTAAATGGAATAGGTATGATTGGAAAAGTCCCATCTAAAACGATTTTAAGCCAAGTTCCAGTTGATGGATTAACAGAACCATTAGAAAATGAAACACCTATGTTTCTAGTCATACTTGGATAGCCCGTCCCATTATTCAATGCATTAAGACTATTAAAAAATTGTGTTTTTAAACTACCATATGCATTATAATTAAGCATTTGTCTTGCAGCAGTATTATTTAAACCATGTTGCTGAAAACCAGATGTTGTATTGTCTTTCAAAAAATCTTGCAAATTCTTAGAAATTATTGCTCCTTGTTGTGGTGAATCAACAGAAACAAAATTCGAAAATGGTAAGGGGTTCGAATTTGTCTCTGCTTCCGCTAATGCATATCTTACTATTAGTCCACCCATACTAACACCAACAGCAATCATATCATCTGAATTTGATAAATTGCTAATATAAGTTGCGGCTGAATTATAAACAGCTGCATTATTTTTTAAACTTTGAGTGTTTAATACATAATTAACAATATAGATGCTATAACCTTTCGTTAATAAATCACTAAACAAAGTTTCTCCAGTGGAGAATAGAAACTCCGCTGGTGATACATTATATGGGTCAAAGCCTTCAGAAATTATAATGGGTGTTTTATCGCCGTTACCTTCCCAACACGTGACAGTATTCCAATTAGAAGATCTATATAATTTTTGGGATTGGGGAATAATAAATACATCGTAGTCTCGGTAATAATCATTTCCAGCAACATCAAACCATCTAATGTTTATTGTATGGCTTCCTAATGTAGTGAAAGGTGTTTGAATCCAGCCGGTTTCCTCTTTGCTCGAAGAATTAAAAATAGTTTGCCAGCTTCCTCCATCATAACTTATTCTTAATTGTGTCATATATCCTTCATATTCTCTTGTAAATTTGATCCAAGAGTTATTTTGTTGTAAATAAACACTTGCTCTTTCTGGAGGAGAAACGTGAATGTAAACACCTTGTTTTAAGTTTGTTTCTTCACTCCATGAATAATCAGATGGATTATCTGAAGAAGTTTCTGAATCAGGATAATACCATATCGTAGATGCTTGTTGTAGATTGACAATTGTTTGACTATGAACTATAGTAGAGAACATCAGCACTAAAATAGTTGATTTTAAAAATTTCATTTGTTAATTCCTTTGTTAAAAGTTTAAATTCACTGAAAAATGATAAAAATTATAATTACGTATTGTGTTGAAATTTGAAACTAGTTCAAAACCAATGCCCAATCCATCAAACCCAATAAGAGTAAAAGGATATGTGTAAATTTGGATGTTTGATATAAAACCGAGTGTTTTATTTACATTTGGGTTTTGATGAACATTAAATATTCGTGTATAGCCAGTTCCAACAAAAGAGGCTATCATTAGGTATTTATAACTTAATCTGTATCCAACTGAGGCAGAATAAGAATCCAAATCATAAAAATCATTATTGTTTTGAGTGTTTTCACCCTCAGCGTGAAACATCATTAAGTTAAATGATAAATTCCCAATAGCATAGTTAAGGCTATAATTAAGGGTCAAACTATTGTATTCTGGAAATGGGGGTATTGAACTATTTATCCAGAAATTTCCACGTGTAGTATCCTGTTGTGAATAAATAAAAATATTTAGTATGAAATAAAATAAGATCCCATATTGTAGCCTATTCATTTCCTCCCCCATTCATTATAAGTGATATTAAAAAATAATTTAATTTGTTTTTTTGCATTTCTGCCTCCTTTTGATTGAGTAGTATAAACGGCGTTGCCGATAAGCCGCTGCCCAAAGTAGCAATGACTTATTAACAACGAATTTATTATTTATAAGCCGTGTTTAATTTGTTCCACAAACACGGCGACTAACTTTTAATTATTTAACTTCCCCTTCAAAGGAAGGTAGCACAAAAACACTTAACTTAATTTTACCAGTTTTGCTCACCGACATCGGCGGTCGGCTTGAGCGGCTGGTTATATTTGCATTCACTCAACTCTGTTTTTGTAAACTGCTTTGATATTATCCGTAAACACTATTATATTTCCATTAAAATTCTTTTGGTATGTTTCAAAACTTCTTTTGGGTCCAAATGCTAATCTTGATGGATCTAATAGAATTTCACTATCTGGTGGTATCTCTGAGTATTTTAAGGTGTCATTTACAAAAAAATCTATCTGCAACTTAGAATTGTTGTTTTTTGATAAATCCATTCTGAGATTAAACCAAACATCTTCTTCAACGAAACTAATAGCTTCAAAAGTTTGATAATCAGTATTTTTGTTTTTTACATTTATGACAATATATGTTTTCCCCCAAGCACTATCTTTCTTTATACCCATTCCAGAGTACCAACTAGACCCTCCTTGTTCAGGTATTGATGTGTGAAAGTCCAAACCAGCACTATAATCATTTGAATTACTTTCAGAACTAATCATTAAATCAGCACTAAAACTCTGGTAATCAACAAAATTAACATCTTCCGGATTAATTATCTCAAGCCTCATCGCTCCTCGAAAATTACTAAGCATCTTCACAACATTCCCACTTGGATTAGAACCATCGCTAATATAATCATTATTAATTGTAGCCAAGTCAACAATACTTGTGCTTCCTCTAGGATCTTTTCTCCACAAATCTGTACTCAAACCTCCAGCAACAGCAAGTTGAGAACCATCAAATATTTGCTCTCCACCATGTCCATCGAAATCATCGTATAGGCCAAAAGTTAATTCATATCTTTGGACAAGGGTTACGCCAATACTTGCAGTTGCAAAAGCAGTATCAATTCCATCTATTACAGCAACTTTGATTTTACAAGTTGTAGTTTCATTGGGTGCTTGCCAAGTAACTATTGAGTCAGTAACAGAAGTTAAAAAATCACCTTTATCAGAAGTCCAATTATAAGTTAAACCAGATGAAGGCATATTGGAAACAATAGCGTAAAGTTGCTTTTCACCGTGACCATTTATACTCCATGTTGATGGTGAAACAGTTACGCTAAATCCATCAACATCAATATTAAAATTTGACATCAAAGTATCAACACCATCAGTAACTGTTACACCAATATTACAAGTTGTATTTATGCCGGGAGCTTTCCAAGTTACTGAGGATGTTGTTGTATCAGTCAAGAAAAAACCTTTGTTGCTATTCCATTTATAAGTTAAATTCTCTGAGGGTGAATTAAACACATTACATTTTAAAGTAATCTCAGTATATGAGGCAACCGAGCCTTGAACAGAACTCTCAATCTCAGCTCTAAAACCGTCAACTTCAATTGTAAGTGTAGCTGTAACAGTATCAATTCCATCAATTGCTCTTAGCATTATTTCACAACTATTTGATAAGCTTGGTGCTTTCCAATTAACAGTAGAATCTGTAATTGAAGATAAAAACTCGCCCTTGTCAGTACTCCATTTGTATTCCGTAATACTACTTTCATTATTTGAAACAACTGCAACAAACTTAGTAATAGAACTACCACTTACGTTTGTGGTATCACTTGATATTGTTACTGCAAACGGTTCTGAAGTTGGTGGTTGAGTTGGGTCATCTTTACAATTGAAAAGAATTGCAATCAATAAAATTGCAAAAAATATGTAAGAGTATTTTCTTTTCATTTTATACCAGGATAAAGATTAAAGAACTTCTATTTAATGGGTGTCAAAAGAACACCTGCACAACATATAATGCTAATTAAAGTTACAATGAAGAATAAGAATGAAAATAAATCTTTTGGATTTTGCCTTTTGTCATTCATCTTTTCTACTATTTCTTTATTGTTCAAATCTAACTTTTTATATAGATATAAAATTCTATCAAATCTAATGTAATAATAGTTTTTTACTATTTTTACAATAATAAGAGAACTGATAGAAAGTATAACTATTAATAGGAAGACCAAGTACTTCTGAGCTTCACTATCTGGAACAAGCGAGCTATTCATAAAATATCCAGTAATAGCTAACATTAATCCACACATTATTGAGGGATATTTAATGCGGTTAGTTTTAGCCGACTCTAACAACATACCCTCTCTTTCCAGAAACCAGAATTGTTTAGCTTCGAGTGAACGTTGGTTTTCGTTTGATGAGTACATATAAACCTCCATAAATTGTATTATTAATATACTCTATTTGAATATTACTTTTAACAATGAGTATTCACAAGAACAGAAGTAACGAAAAAAAATATAACGGCTGCCGCGATTAACCCGCACCACATCGGTGTCGGATTCAGTCGCTGGTTTAACCGTGCAGAAACGCGTGGTACAATCGCGGCAGCCGTTTATCCGATGCGTTTTTTGCATCGGATAAACGGCGACTTGCTTAATTGCCGTTTTTTCAAACCTTAACTAAACGCATACGCCAGAATTTATATTTAATAATTAATTTTTAAACTTGAACGACTTTTACAAAACTATAACTTCACACTCACAATTCAAAAACAAAACGACCGAGCGTAAAAACGGTCAATTAGAGCAAATGGTTGGGATGCGGACTTAAAAACTCGCAACCACTTTTAAGCAACTGACTTTTTGAGCAACTACAATATTAAAGTTGATTACAAATTAAGAGTATATTTTGCAACGATTTAAAACCACCCAATTTTTGAGCGAATAAATTAAAGAGCCAGTACCGAAACTTTACATGGTTTTTTAGAACATGCTAAAACACTACAGACAAAATGACTAACAATAACTTTGAATTAAAAATCTATTTTAAAGACAAAACCACTTTTCACAAAAAGCAGAGGAAATTAAGAAATAACAGACTTGAAAAAACCTCCAACAAATAAGCAAAACGAAAAACAACAATTTAAATTGAAGAATATCCCACACAAATAATCAACTTAAAAAAAGATGATGACTTTACAATAATTGCACACTTTAAATACAAACACTATAATTTTAAAACCACATTCAAATTTGAAGAAAGAGAAGAAGCCCAAAACACAACAACCTCAAAAAGACAGAAAGGCTTTCCCCAAAAAATGAAACGATTTTATAAATTTAAAACCTCAAAAAAAGCTACAATTTGAAAGCAACTAAGATTTTAAAGAACACATGAATTTATAAATATTTGAACTCGCTTTTTGCAAAAATTATTAAAGCAACCCAACTATATATTAACCCGACAGAAACCACACATCTATAGCATGTTAGTACGAAAGA
>CBDUTO010000081.1:0-20081 GCA_965370315.1 uncultured Melioribacteraceae bacterium | reverse complement strand
TTCCTTTTTTATTACAAGTTAATTCTTTTTTGACACACTTTAGTGAACAGACCCCTTAATCTTGCTCTTATTCTTAATTCTTAATCTCAAAGCAGATTAGGATTAAGAGCAAGAATTAAGAATAAGACTATTTATGTATGTGCTTTTCTCAACATACTTTGAGTACCCTCCAAAATCCCAAAAGAAATTTACATTAAAAATAATTAACTTCGGACATTGTAAAAAGAAGAAGTTAATGGAAGATAAATCAAACAGAATATCAGAAAGGAAAAAAGATCATATTGATATATGTCTAAATTCTGATGTTACATATAAAAAAAATAACGGATTTGAAAAGTATGATTTTGTTCATAATCCACTTACTGAAGTTAAAATTGATGAAATAGATTTTTCAACTAACTTCTTGGGTAAAGATATTAATCTACCATTTCTAATCTCATCAATGACGGGTGGAGCAAAAGAGACCACTGCATTAAATGAAAAGCTTTCTTTGTTTGCCCATGAGCTTAATATTCCAATAGGAGTAGGAAGTCAGCGAGTTATGCTTGAAGATAATTTGCAAGATTCATCATTTAAAGTTGTAAGAAAAAATGCCCCAAAAGTTCCAATAATGAGTAATATTGGTGCTGCTCAGATATTACAATTAAAAGATGTAACAGAATTAAAAAAAATAATTGATCCTATTGAAGCAGATGGATTAATTGTTCATTTAAATCCTTTACAGGAACTTTTGCAACTTGAAGGTGATAGAGACTTTGCAGGTGTTCTGAAAAGATTAGAAGAGATTAAAAGTATTATAAAAATTCCTTTAATAGTTAAAGAAGTTGGAGCTGGGTTTGATTACAATTCTGCACAACAGTTACTAAATGCTGGAGTGGATGTAATTGATGTAGCAGGGTCTGGTGGAACAAGTTGGGCTGCTGTTGAACTTAAGAGAAATGATGACGATAAAAATTATTATTTCAGAGAGTGGGGGTATAGAACTTCCTATTCAATTCGTGAAGTTGCGAAATTAAAAGAGAAGCAAAAATTTACCTTAATTGGTTCTGGTGGCATTTCTACTTTTGATGATGCAGCTAAAGCACTAGCTCTAGGTGCTGATATGATTGCATCTGCTGGAACAATATTAAAAATACTTGATTCTTCAGGAGTTAGGGGAGTTATTGATTATATTATTAATTTGTTCATCGGAATAAAAAAGATTATGTTTTTAACAGGAAGTTCAACCATAAATGAACTTCAGACCAAAAAGATTTTGAGAAAAGAGGAACTGTATTGAAAAATATAGAAAAAAAATATATAAATAACTTTAGCAAAGTAGCTGAAAAAATTGATAAAAAATTATCTGCATTGCTAAATGCTAAAGAGCCGAAATCATTGTACGAGCCTTGTAATTATATTCTTCAAAGTGGAGGAAAACATTTAAGATCGTACCTAGTGTTACTTTCTGCAAAAGCTGTTGGTGGTAAAATGTCACAGGCGTATAATGCAGCACTCTCTGTAGAAATATTACATAATTTCACACTTGTACATGATGACATAATGGATAGTGCTGATAAGAGACGAGGTAGAGATACACTTCACATAAAATATGATGTTAGTACTGCTATTTTAGCTGGGGATAGTTTAATTGCAGTGGCTTACAAATATCTTCTAAAAGATTCTAAAGTAAATGCAATTAGTATCATAAATACTTTTAACCAAAGTGTGCTGGATGTTTGCGAAGGACAAAGCCTTGATAAAGAGTTTGAATTGAGAGATGATGTTACTATACCAGAATACACAAAAATGATTCAGAAGAAAACATCAGCTTTAATTGAAATGTCTTGTTCAATAGGTGCTCAAATTGGTAGTGGAAGTAATGAGGAAATAAAAGCACTTCAGACTTTTGGAAAAAATTTAGGGTTGGCTTTTCAATTAAAAGATGACCTACTTGATATTATGGGAGATGCTAAGGATTTTGGTAAAAATGTTGGTGGTGATTTAGTTGAAGGCAAAAAAACATTCCTATTTTTAAAAGCGCTTGAACTTGCTGTTGGTGAAGATAAGATTGATTTGCAAAAGGTTGTTCAAAATAATGGTATCCGAAAAAGCCAAATTAATAAGTATAAAAAGTTATATATAAAACTTAATATTTTGGAAATAGCGGAAAAAGAAATAAATAGATATACAAATCTTGCTCTTAAGTCATTAGATAAACTTAAAGATTCAGACAGTAAAGAGAATTTAAGATGGTTGGCAAATTCACTAATAGATAGAAATAAATAATGTCTGATAAGAGCGTAACAATAAAAAAATTAGAAAACATTCATAATCGAATTTATACTATACGTGGTCTACAAGTAATGATTGATAGAGATTTAGCAGAGCTTTATACTGTAGAAACACGAGTATTAAATCAAGCTGTTAAGAGGAACGAAAAACGTTTTCCGAAAGAATTTATGTTTCAATTAGATAAAGAAGATTTTGAAAATTGGAAATCACAAATTGTGATATCCAATAAGGAAAAAATGGGATTAAGAAAACCACCGATAGCATTCACCGAACAAGGGGTATCAATGTTATCAGCAGTTCTAAAAAGTGAAACAGCTATTAAAGTAAGCATACAAATAATAAACGCATTTGTTGAAATGCGAAAATTCCTTATAACAAATGCTGCAGTATTTCAACGTCTTGAAAATGTTGAAACAAAATTATTAACACATCAAATTAAAACAGATGGAAAATTTGAAAAGATATTCAAGGCATTGGAAAATAAAAGCATTATACCAAAGCAAGGTTTGTTTTATGAAGGTCAAATCTTTGACGCATACTCTCTAATTGCAGATATTATACGCACAGCAAAAAAAACTATTATACTAATTGATAATTATGTAGATGATACGGTTCTTAAACTGCTTACAAAGCGAAAGAACAAAGTAAGTACAATAATTTACACTAAGAGAATATCTAAAGTATTAAAACAAGATTTAGAAAAACACAACGGTCAATATGAACCAATAGAAATTAAAAAACTACAAACATCACATGACCGTTTTTTGATTATTGATGAAAAAAGAATTTATCATTTCGGTGCATCATTAAAAGACTTAGGAAAAAAATGGTTTGCATTCTCTAAATTGGAAATGGATGCAAAAGAGTTAGTTGATAAATTATAAAAAAAACATATAGATTTAAGAAAACTTAAGATGGTTGGCAAATTCACTAATAGATAGATAGAAATAAATAATGTTAGAAAAAAAGGTAACAATAATAAATAATGCTGGTCTTCATACACGTCCAGCGGCTACAATTGTAAAAATTGCAGCACAGTTCACTTCTGAGTTTTTTATATTCAAAGATGATTTGAACATTAATGGAAAAAGTATAATTGGGGTTATGACTCTGGCAGCGGCAAAAGGTTCAGAGCTAATCTTAACTTTTGATGGCCCTGACGAAGAAAAAATGGCTGAAGCCATTCTAGAATATTTCAACAAAGGCTTTGATGAATTATGATTGATATTGGAAAAGAAAATGTTTACAAAGGCATTCCTGCTGCTCCTGGTATTAAAATTGCAACGGCTTTTTTATTCAAGAAAGAGATTGAAAAAGTTACAGATGAAGTAATTGAAAATGTTGATGAAGGAATTGAAAATTTTAATGAGGCTCTAGCAAAATCAAAAAAAGAATTAGCAAAAGTTTTTAGTCTTGCAGTTGATAAATTAGGTGCAAAGCGTGCTGCTCTATTTGAAGCACAAATAATGATTCTTGATGATCCAGTTTTAGTAGATAATATTGTGGAGAGGATAAGGTCTGAAAAGAAAAATCCAGAATATATTGTTAATGATGAAATTTCAAAGTACCAAGATATCATGACACTTTCACATGAGCAGTATATGAGAGAACGTTCTCAGGATATTGAAGATATTAAAAATAGAATTATCAGAAATATACGTAAGAAAAAATGGAAGTCAAGAATAGCTACTGGTGAAGTAATTCTTGTTTCCAATTCGCTTACTCCAGCTGACACTGTTCTATTTTCAAGAATGAATGTTACAGGTTATATTACAAATTTTGGTGGTTTAACATCTCACGCTGCTATTGTTGCTCGTTCTTTAAATGTTCCCGCTATTGTTGGTCTCCATGATGCGACAGAAAATATTCAAAACTCAGATAAAGTAATAATTGATGGCTTTAATGGAATAGTTATTGTAAATCCTGATAATGAGCAAATATTACATTACGAAAGAAAGCTAAAGAAACTTGCAGCCGCTGATATCGAATTGGCGAAATTGAAAGATTTACCAGCCGAGACTTTAGATGGTAGAAAAATTGATATTCTTGCAAACCTAGATCTTAATGAGGAGTTAGAATCAATAATTCAGAATGGTGCTGAAGGTGTTGGATTAATGCGTACAGAGCAGATATTTCAGGAGTATGATGCCTTCCCAAATGAAGAAGAACAGACTGAAGTATATTCAAATTATGCTGAAAAATTATATCCTCTTACTTTAACAATTAGAGCTTTTGATATAGGTGGGGATAAAGTTCTTCCAGTTGATGTGCAAGAACCAAACCCTATGCTAGGGTGGAGAGGAATAAGATTCCTATTAGACAATGAAGAACTTTTTAAAACTCAAATTCGTGCAGTTCTTAAGTCCAGTATTCATAAGAATATTAAATTTATGATACCAATGGTATCTTCAGTTAGAGAAATTGAATTAACAAAAGAAATGATTCAAAAATGTATGGACGAATTAACTACTGAAAATATTCCTTTTGACGAGCATTTAGAATTAGGTATTATGATTGAAGTTCCATCGGCTGCACTGATGATACGCGATTTTGCTGATGATGTTGACTTTTTTAGTATTGGAACGAATGATTTAATTCAATATATGCTTGCTGTTGATAGAGGAAACGACATTGTTACAAACCAATATCAAGAGTTTCATCCAGCAATAATTAGGACGCTAAATTTTATTATTAGTGAAGCACGGAAGACAAATACTAAAGTATCTCTTTGTGGTGAAATGGCTGCTGATTATAAAGCCATTCCATTATTGGTTGGCTTAGGACTTGACTCTATTAGTGTTAGTGCCTCTGTAATTCCGCATGCTAAGGAAATTATTCGTGCTTTAAATTATTCAGAAATATCAGATTTTGTTAGTGTGTGTCTAAGTTGCAAAACTGAAAAGGAAATTCACGATAAATTAGATAAGTTTTATTCTGATAATTTTAGTGAATCGTCAAAAGATTTTTACACAAATTGAATAGATAAAAACTAGGGATATTTAATTATGAAAAAAAATAGATTTATACTTCTTATTTATCTATCAATATTAATAATTTCAAATCCAGTAATATCTAAGAATAAAGATTTAAGCCCTATACCAGTCAACTCCAAACAAATGATTGTTGTTATCGCATCTACGCAAGATTCTTCTAAAGCATTTCTAGTGAAATATGAGAGAAGCACTTCAAATAGTAAATGGGAAATAGTGGCTAATCGATTTGATGTAATTGTTGGCAGATGTGGATTAGCTTGGGGGAATGGACTTCATTCAATTGAGAATAAAGAGGATACTAAGCAAGAGGGAGATAAGAAAAGTCCAGAGGGTGTATTTGGATTATCAAGCGTATTTGGTTTTGCTAATATTGAAAATGTAATAAATCTCAACATGCCTTACATCCATATTTCAGAAATGTTAGAATGTATTGATGATGAAAACTCAAAGCATTACAACAAAATAATTGACCGAGATAAGGTTGATTCTGTTGATTGGAATACTTCTGAAAAAATGATTAAGTATAAAACTTGGTACGACTTTGGTGTAGTTGTTGATCACAATACAAATCCCGTTGAAGAGGGATGTGGCTCATGTATTTTTCTCCACTATGCAAAAGATGAAAATGATATTACAAGTGGATGCACGGCAATGGATCCACTTGAAATGCGTAGTATTATTTATTGGCTAGATCGTGCTTCTAATCCTGTGTTAGTGCAGTTAACACGCCAACATTATGAGGAATATAAAAGTATTTGGAATCTTCCAGAAATATTAAAATAAAGGTGAAGGTATGAAAAAATACATTTCGTTACTCTTTGTGTTTGCTCTTTTAAGCATAGTGCTTTTCTCATGTACTCCAGGAGGAGGGGCTAGTAGTTTTGATGACCCAGCAGGATTCTTTATGGGTATATGGCATGGTTGGATTGCTCCAGTTTCACTATTTATGGGATTTTTTAATCAGGAAATTAGAGTTTATGAAATTCACAATACTGGTTGGTGGTACGACTTTGGGTTCTATATGGCAATAATAAGTGGTTTTGGTGGATTGTCATTCTTTAGAAAAGACAAAGAAAGTAAAAATAATTATTAGTATTTTCGATGGAATGTCATTTTGAACATGCCTTGTCCGAAGGAATGAGAGTGTGAAAAATCTTTTGACTTAAAAAGATTTCTAACACTAAAAACATATTTCGAAAAAATATACAAGTTAAAATTAACAATTATCCATTCTCAATTACTTAATGAGCTACTAACCAATTGTCACCAACACCAATATCGACAATGGTTGGTACTTTTAAAATAAAAGCTTCTTCCATGTTTTTTTTGATTATTGGTTTTACAATTTCAAGTTCATCTTTTGGAATATCAAAAACTAACTCATCATGAACTTGGAGCACCATTTTTGTTTTGGCATCTATTTTCTCCAGTTCACTCTGAACCTTAATCATAGCAAGCTTAATCATGTCAGCAGCAGTACCTTGAATAGGCATGTTGACAGCTACGCGTTCTTCAAACTGTTTCATAACTCTATTTTTACTGTTGATGTTTTTTAAGTATCTCCTTCGTCCAAGTAGAGTTTCTGCATATTCATGTTCACGAGCAAAGTTAACAGAATCATCAATAAAGCTTTTCACTTTACTGAAGTTTGAAAAATATGTATCAATAATTTCTTTACCATGTGCTCGTGTAATTCCAAGTCGGTTGGATAAACCAAAAGGTCCAATGCCATAAAGGATTCCGAAATTAACTTCTTTAGCTTTACGTCGCATGTCAGCATCAACATCCTCTGGAGGTACTGAAAACACAAGGGATGCCGTTGATCTGTGAATATCCTCACCATTTTTAAATGCTTCCATCAAAGTTTCATCTTCACAAATTGATGCCATAATTCGCAACTCAATTTGGCTATAATCAGAACTTAACAGAACATGGTTTTCATCCCGTGGAATAAAGGCTTCACGTATTTTCTTTCCTAAATCTGTTCGGATAGGTATGTTCTGCAAATTAGGATGCAAGCTTGATAACCTACCAGTTGAAGCAACGGTTTGATTAAATGAAGTATGAACACGCTTTGTCTCTTGATTTACAAGCTTTGGAAGAGCATCAGCATAAGTTGATTTTAACTTTGCAGCCTGTCTATACTCTAAAAGGAAATCAACTATAGGGCTTTGTCCCTTTAATGCTTCAAGTGAAGATGCATCAGTCGAGAATCCAGTCTTTGTTTTTCTAGTTGGTGGTAAGTTTAATTTTTCAAAAAGAATTACTTGCAACTGCTTTGGTGAATTAATATTGAAAATTTCACCAGCATGTTCGTATATCTCCTTTGTGTAACCATCCATTGAGCTTTGTAATAATAGACTAAATTTATTTAGTGCTGGAATATTTAAATTTATTCCTGCTCGTTCCATCTTCTCTAACACCGTAACTAAAGGGAATTCAATTTTCTCAGAGATAGTGCTTAGTTTGTTTTCTGTAAGAAGGTTCTGGAAAACTTCATATAATCTGAATGTTATATCTGCATCTTCGCACGCATATATTGAAAGTTCATTTAAGTCTGCATCAAATATTAAATCGGCATCTTTCTTTTTTCCTATCAGTTTCGAAAATGGAATGGGGGAGTAGCCAAGATATTTTTCAGAGAGTGAATCCATTCCATGTTTTTGGTCTGGATCAATAATATAGCTTGCTAACATTGTATCAAAATAGAAATTACCAACTTCTATTCCATTGGTTTTAAGAACAGCGATATCATACTTCCCATTTTGACAAACCTTTTTTGATTTTTGATTTTCAAAAACTGGTTTAAATATTTCGATGAATTCATCTATCGAAAGTCTATCGGATAGATCACGAGCAAATAAACTCTCGGAGAATACAAAAGGATTAATTGGGACGAAATATGCTTCATGAGATTTAACTGCAAAAGAAGCCCCAGCAAGTTTAACATCATAAACATTCAGTGAGTTTGTTTCAGTATCAAAAACGAAAAGATCAGTCTCAAGTAGTTGTTTAGCTAACTTGTTTGCCTCTTCAATTGTAGTTACAAGTTTATAGTCAACTAATGATTCATCATACTCTGCTTGTGTATGCTGTGTTTCTTCTGATACATCCTCTTCAACATCGCTAATATTATATACTTTTTTTAATTTGTTGATTATACTTTTCAGATCAAGATCTGTTAAAATATCTATTGCTTCTTGTAAATCTGGAGGTGTAAATTTAGATGCTTCAAGATCCATCTCGTATGGTACATCAGTCATTATTGTAGCAAGCTCTTTCGATAAAAATGCATTCTCTTTGCTTGCTTCTAGTTTTGCTCTTAGTCCTTTCTTAGGAATATTATCCAAATTATTATAAATATTTTCTAGATGACCGAATTCTTGGATTAAAGGAGTCGCAGATTTTGGCCCAACCCCAGCAACGCCGGGTATATCGTCACTAGAATCACCAACCATTGCAAGATAATCAATCATATATTTTGGTTCAAATCCATAATCCTCAATTACTTTTGCTCTATCCATCACCACAATATCATCACCAGAGCGACCTGGCTTTACCATTGTAACTTTTTCAGTAACAAGTTGAACGTAGTCTTTATCTGGAGTTACTGCATATGAATCGTATCCTTCCAACTCTGCTTTCTTTACTGCTGTGCCTATTAAATCATCTGCTTCATAGCCAGGAAGAATGTATAGTGGAATTCTAAGAGCGGCTATTAAATCAATTATTCTTTTTATCTGAGGCACCATATCTTCAGGCATTGCTGAACGCGATGATTTGTACTTATCATACCGTTCATGCCTAAATGTTTTTTCTTTTGAATCGGAAGCAATTACAAGATAATCTGGTTGAGAGTCTTGAATTATTTTTATTAACTGAGTCATGAAACCATAAACCGCTGAGGTTGGTTCACCTTTAGAATTTTTGAGAGGGTTATTTATAAAGGCAAAGTAACCTCTGTAGGCAATTGCCATTGCGTCAATAATTACAAATCGTTTTTGTGGATTTTCCATTTATTCTTTATCTTCTAACATTGTTTTTAATCATTAAATTAGATAGCAATCTATTTAATTATTGAACAAATCCAAAATTTACGGGATATGAGCTATTTGAACATATCTCATTTGTTGCTGTCATTGCGAGTAGTGTCTTTTACAACATGGCAGTCTGTTGTAATTGCAAGAGTTTCAAATGGGAAGTAACATCAACAGATTGCTTAATCTCAAAAAATGAGTTTCGCAATGACAACCAAATTCTAAAAATAGATTTAACATTGTGTCTAATTGATAAAAGAGAATATTATGAAAATGAGAAATAGTTTATTCGCTGTTCTATTTATACTAACCACATTTAGTTCTATTGTTGCTCAAAGTGCAAATGATACCATCTATATTGCTTCATGGAATATGGAAAATCTTTTTGATGCAATTGATGATGAAGATAAAATGGATGAAGATTTTCTTCCAAGTGGAAAAAAAGAGTGGACGCAAGAAAAAATTGATTTAAAAATGGTTAATCAGGCCAAGGTTATTCAATGGATGAATGATGGCAAAGGACCAGATTTATTGGGTATTCAAGAAGTTGAACATCAACATCTAATTGATACTTTATTGCAAAGACATTTTAAAAATAATAATTATAAAGTTGCATATCAGGAGACTCTAGATAAGCGTGGTATTGATAATGGGTTGATATACAATGCTGATAAGTTTGAAGTTCAAAATATTACTCCAATAGAAGTTGAGTTACCAAGTAAATATCCAACAAGATATATTTTGGAAGTACAATTAAAGGGCATAAATGGGGAAGAACTGATTGTTTTTATTAATCATTGGCCTTCACGTAGTGGTGGAGAACTGAAATCGAGACCTAATAGAATTAAAGCAGCTACAGTTTTACGAGAAGCAATAGACTTACTTTATCTAAACAATGATAGCTTGAACATAGTTATTTTAGGTGACTTTAATGATGAACCAAATAATGTCTCTCTTGCACGTTATTTATGGACTCAACCATTCACTTGCACAATTAAAACTGAGCCTATGAGACTATACAATTTATCATATAAAGAGTTTCTGGATGGTAATGGTACATATCTATATCGTAGTAATTGGAACATGTTGGATCAAATAATTGTTTCAAATGAGATTATAGGTGATGGTGAAATTAAATACCTCTGTAACTCGTTTGAATTGATAAAACCAGATTTTATGATTACACAATCAGGAAAATATAAAGGTGCTGCATCTCCTACTTTTGGAGGAAGAACATATCTTGGTGGATTTAGTGATCATATACCAGTTGGGGCCAGATTTGTTTTTGCAAGATAAAGTTAATAATATTGTCATTTTTCATTCTATTTTTAGAGAAAAGGATTGACATTTATATGTTATTTGAATAATATTGACGTTTATAATTTACGCAATAGTACAAATTTTTTTTAATTTAATAATAATAACTTAGGAGGTTATCTCTTATGCAATTTTCAGAAATCATAGGTTCAGTTTCATACCTAATTGCGCAAGTAGAAAGCGTTGGTGCACTTACTTATTTACAAGAAAAATTTGCTGCTGGTGGTGGGTTCATGTATCCTATTCTAGCATCATTAATAGTTGGATTAGGATTTGTATTTGCAAAAATATATACTCTTACCAGAGCTAATGTAAACGCAAAAAAATTCATTCTTCAAATAAAAGATTCTTTGCAAAAAGGTGGTGTAGATGAAGCAATAAAAGTGTGTGAAAATTCTCGCGGTTCAATTGCATCAGTATTCCATGCTGGTTTATTAAGAGCTGATGAAGGTGTTGATGCGGCTGAAAAAGCTATTATGGCTTATGGCGCTATCGAAATGGGATTTCTTGAAAAAGGAATGATTTGGATTGCTACATTTATTTCTGTTGCTCCTATGCTTGGTTTTACTGGAACGGTACAAGGTATGGTTGAAGCGTTTGATTCAATTGCGGCTTCTGCACAAATGTCGCCAGCAGTTGTTGCTGCACCTATTTCTGTTGCATTGTTAACAACATTGTTTGGTCTTGTTACTGCTATTATTCTTCAAATATTCTTTAACTATCTTATTTCAAGAATCGACAAAATTGTTGGTGATATGGAAGAGAGTTCAATCGAATTGATTGATGCGTTATATGAATTAAATAAAAAGTAATTAATAAAATTATTGAGAGAATAAATAATGGTTCAGATTAAAAAGAAAAAAGAGATAGAAGCAAAGATACCAGATGCTGGTATGTCTGATATTGTATTTCTACTCCTATTATTCTTTCTGGTTTCAACAACAATTGATGTAGATACAGGTATTGGAATGACTTTACCTGAATATATTCCACCTGAAGAGCAAGAATTTGTCCCACTTTCAAAAGATAGATTAGCTTCACTTAATATCAATGAAAATGGTGATGTACTTCTTGATGGGGAAATAATTGCAATTCCTCAAATTAGTGAAACATTAAAGCCTAGAATTGTAAGTAAAATTAATTTACCTTCAACAAAGAAGTTAGTTATCTCAGTTAAAACTGATAGAAGGACAAATTATAATCTCTATATTCAGGCATTGGATCAAATTAAGTTTGCTTATGCAGAGGTTCAAGAGACTTATTCACAGCAGGCTTATGGAAAAACACTTTCTGACTTGACTCCTGAAGAAAACAAGGTAGTTACATCTGAAAAAGTTCCAATTATTATATCAATTGCAGAACCAGAACAAATAAAATAAGAATTTAGGAATTATAATGACTTTTAAGAAAAAAAGAGCTAATGCCAAGCAGGAAATTCCAACTTCATCAATGCCTGATATTATTTTCATGCTTTTGCTTTTCTTTATGGTTGCTACAACTCTAAGAGAAATTGATGTTTATGTTAAGTTCAAACTTCCAGAAGCTGTTGCAATTCAAAAAATTGAAAATAAAAGATTAATATCTTATATCTATGTAGGTAAAAGTGGAAAAATCCAATTGAATGATAATATTGTTCATATAGAGGATATTCAAGATATTATGTATAAAAAACGTGTTGATTTACCAAATGTGATAGTTTCTCTTCGTATTGATAAAGAATCAGATATGGGAGTTGTACATGATATTCAACAAGAACTTAGAAAAGCTGATGCTCGTCGTATAAATTACTCAGCAATGCTTAGGCAGTAAGCGATACAAAATATATTTTAGTTGGGCAGGTTATGTGTAAATATGACCTGCCTTTTTTTTTACCTTATTTCTTTTCAATAGATATTATCAAATTGATTAAAAAGGTAGTCTGTTCTGGGGTGAAAAATTTCAAATTGCAAAGAAGAAATAACAAATAAATCACAAAAGACAAATAATGAAATTCCAAACTATTAAACTGTTTGGTTGACTATTTGAAAATTGAAATTTATTTGATTTTTATTATTTATTATTTATTATTTCTGGTTTATCCAGGTTAGGAATTAAGATGAGTTTAAAGGAAAAAATAAATCTAGATTTAAAAGATGCAATGAAAGCAGGTGATAAGATAAAACTTTCAACTGTACGTTCAATTAGGGCTTTAATTTTAGATTTTGAAAAAAGTGGCGCCAATAGAGAATTAACTCCTGATGAGGAGATGTCATTAGTTTCAAGTGCTGCAAAAAAACGTAAAGATTCAATTGAGCAATATAGAAATGCAAATAGAGTAGATTTAGCAGAAATTGAAGAAAAAGAATTAGAAATTCTTTCAGAGTACTTACCTAAGCAACTTACTGATGAAGAACTTGAAGAAGAAATTAGAAAACTTGCAGTTGAAATTGGAGCTACAAGCAAAGCTGATTTCCCTAAACTAATGCCACTTTCAGCTAAGACATTTAAGGGAAAAGCGGATGGAAGAAAAGTTAAAGAAATTGTTGATAGAATTTTAAGTTAGAAAATGGAATATTTCATATTAATCTAAATTATTATGAATGATGTCATTGCGAATCCCGTTTTATGGGATGAAGCAATCTGCAAAAGATTACTTCGTCGTCAAAAAAACCGACTCCTCGTAATGACTTGGAAATGTTACTCATGAATTACATCGATTTTATAATCATATTTATCCTATTTATAGGCTTTGCTTTAGGTTTTAGAGATGGATTTATACGTAAAGTAATAGGTCTTATCGGATTGGTATTTGGTGTGATTTTAGCTTTGGAGTTTTATAAAAAGTTAGGACTTATAATTGCCCCCCTTGTAAATGATGAAATTTATCTTGCAGAGATAATTGCATGGCTCTTTATTTTTATTGGAGTCATTTTTTTAGCATCCATTTTGAAAAGGATTATTCACCCACTAGATAAGGTAAATAGATTTACAAACCAGCTTCTTGGTGGAATATCTGGTACATTGCAAATATTATTTTTTATTAGTGGATTTCTGTTATTTTTAAATGTGTTTAATATTCCAAATAATGAAGATAAAGAATCGTCAATATTATATAGTAAAGTCTATAATGTAATTCCAGTTAGTATCGATTTAATTATAGGGAAAGATTCTGAAGCTATGAATTTAGTAAAAGAATTTATTGAACAAAGTAGTGATGTGACCGAACCCAAATGATTTCAAAAAAAGTCTTTTCGCTTCTAGAATACAATAAAGTATTAGAGTATATTACAAAATATGCTCACACCGAGTTAGGTAGTGAAATAATTCTTTCCATTAAACCATTAGGAGAGACTAAGTATATATTACAAAGTGGTCAATTTGTTTCTGAAGCAAAAGAAATTTTGATAAAGAATGATATACCTCCTATAGAATCCCTTCCAAATTTGCACGAATCATTATCACACAGTAGAATTGATGGTTCACAATTAACAATTGAGAATATTAGAAGCGTTCGGAATCTTGCAATTCAATCAAGAAAGCTCTCAAAATTTATTGAGCAATATTGTAACGATACAAGTCTCTCTAAACAGTTTGGCTCTAAACTTTTCGTGGATAAGAATTTTGAAAATGAAATTGAAAGAATATTTGATCCGTCTGGTGATATTAAAGACTCTGCAAGTTCTGAATTAAAGCGAATTCGAATTAGTATTAATGAGAAAAATAATTTATTAAGAAAAACTGTAAATCGAATTTTAAAAGATTTAAGCAAATCACTTCTTGTTCAAGAGGAGTATGTAACTTTAAGAGATGGAAGAGTAGTACTTCCAATTAAAGCGGAACATAAGCGTCATGTAAAGGGATTTATTCACTCCGAATCTGCAACTGGACAAACAATATACATTGAACCTGAAGAGTCGCTAGAACTTAATAACGACTTGCTCTCCCTCCATTTTGCAGAGAAGAGAGAAATTGAAAAAATATTGAAAATTATTACTCAAAAAATTGGAAACAGTAGTTTTGAATTAAAAGAATCACTTAATACAATTGGTGAGTTAGATTCAATTTTTGCCAAGGCTCAATATTCAATAGAAACAATAGGAAGTTTCCCTTCAATAGTTGATAGTAAAGAGTTTAAAATAATAGATGGATGTCATCCAATTTTACTTAAAAAATTAGGTAGAAAAAATACAACTCCATTAAGTTTAGAAATAGATGAAAGCAGAATTATTATTATTACTGGCCCAAATGCTGGTGGAAAAACAGTAGTTCTTAAAACAGTTGGTTTACTTTCGTTACTTGTAATGTCTGGTATTCATGTTCCAATTGATCCAGATTCAAACTTTAGAGTTTTCAAAAGTATATTTTTAGATATTGGTGACCAGCAATCAATTGAAGATGATTTAAGTACATTTAGTTCCCATTTAAATAACATAAATGAAATTCTAAAGAAAGCAAGTGAAGATTCACTTGTTCTACTTGATGAACTAGGAACGGGAACAGACCCAACTGAAGGGGCAGCACTTGCTACTGCAATTCTACAAGAGTTTCATAAAACAAAGACAGTAGTTTTAGCTACAACTCATCATGGAGATCTAAAAATATTAGCTAATAATCAAAGTGGATATCAGAATGCTTCTATGGAGTTTAATCTAACGGAGCTAATGCCTACTTACAGATTTAAGCAAGGAATGCCAGGTTCAAGTTATGCCTTTGAGGTTGCTAAAAGAATTGGAATTGAAGATTCAGTAATAAAAGCAGCCAAAGAAAATATTAAAGATGATAGTAATAGAATTGAAGAATTCTTAATTGATCTTGAACAAAAGACTAATAAGATGCGCGATAAACTTAATGAGTATGAAATTGAAAATTCCAGATTAAAGGGATTGGCAAATCTTTACCAATCAAAAGTAAATAATTTGGAAAATGAGAAAAAATCTATTATTCAAGATGCTAAAGCAAAGGCAAATGAACTTCTTGTTAATGTTAATCGTGAAGTTGAACAAACAATTAAAGATATAAAGGAAGGAAATGCTGAGCGTGTAGTAATTAAAAGGGCAAAAGAGAAAATAAAGAGCCTAAAAAGAAAGAGTGAAATTAAAATAGATATTGACGAAGTTGAAAGTATTAGAAAACCAGAAATTGGTGATTTTGTAAAAATAAAAGATACAACCACAATTGGTGAAATAATTAGTATCAATGGAAAAGTAGCTCAAATACTAACTGGAAGTATGAAAGTAAAAGCAAAGTTAAATCGTTTGGAGATATCGAAGAAACCAAAACAAATTAAAAAAGATAATAGATATTCATATGTTTCTCTAGATGCACCCAACATTCGCTTAGATATTAGAGGTAACAAACCTGAAGAAATTGAATTTGAAGTAGTTAAATTTTTGGATGATGCTTTTAGTAGTAACACTTCCCAAGTTGAAATTGTGCATGGAAAGGGAACTGGAGTGTTAAAACAAACGGTTCATGAAATTCTTAAAAATCATAGTAGCGTTGAAGATTTTAGTTTTGCTAAAATAGAACTTGGCGGAGAGGGTGTTACAATAATAAAAATAAAATGATTTATGCATTAAATTTAAAAAAACGATATATTGACTGGTTAACAATTTAATTCTAATTAACACGGAGGAAACATTGAACAAAAAATTACGACTTTTGATAATTTCATTAGTAGTAGCTACTCAAGTATTTGCTAGTGGATTTCAAATTAATGAACATGGTGCAAGGGGTATGGCAATGGCTGGCGCATATACAGCACTAGCGCTCGATGGTTCCGCACTTTTCTATAATCCTGCTGGATTATCCCAACTTGATGGAACTCAAATTATGCTTGGTACAACTTTGATCTCTCCATCTGCTTCTTTTAGAGGAGTTACTCCTGACATCGATGAAACTTCAATGGAATCTGCTATATTTACACCAATTAATTTATATGTTACACACCAATTAAATAATGATTGGGCAATTGGTTTTGGAGTGAACAACCAATATGGTCTTGGTTCCACATGGGATGAAAACTGGATTGGACAAAATCTTGCTATAGATACAGAAGTACAAACATTTTACTTTACAGGTGGTGCTTCGTATAAATTTTCAGACCAATTATCTTTGGGCTTAACAGCCTCTTACGTTTATGGACACGTTGCTATTCTTAAAAATACTCCAATAGATCCTTTTGCTGGCACAGCAACAGTTGATATGTCTGGAACAGCAGGCTCTTTTGCATATTCAATTGGTCTATTATATAAACCTTCTGATATGGTTAGTATAGGATTAGATTTTAGAAGTAAGACAACTATAGAATTTACTGGTACTGCTGATGTTACTGCTCCTGACGCACTTGCTGGTTTAATACCTTCAGGTGACATTGAAGCACCACTTACTGTTCCAATGAATGCAACTATTGGGTTAGCTTTGCACCCATCTTCTGCATTAACAATTTCTGCTGATTTCCAATATGTTGGTTGGTCAAGTTACGATAAATTGGAAGTTACTTTTACTGAAACTGGTTATGTAAGTACTTCTATTAGAGATTATACCGATTCTTGGATTTTACGTGTTGGTGGAGAATATCATTTATCAGATGTATTTGATTTACGTGGTGGATTACTATACGATAGCAACCCTGTTAAAGATGAATGGGTAGAACCATCACTTCCAGATGCAGATCGTATTGGTCTAAATATTGGTTTTGGATATAAAATTACTGAAAATATTTCAGTTGATTTAGCTTACATGTTCTTAAGATTTAATGAAAGAACAATTGAAAAATCTAATGTAGATTATACAGGTGGTGCTGCAGCTTTTAACGGAACTTATAATTCCTCTGCGCATCTTTTAGGTCTTAACTTTTCATATTTAATTAACTAAGGATAGGAGAATATACGATGAAAAAATATATTATACTTCTTGCAATGACATCACTCCTTTTCTTTGTTGCTTGCGAGGATCGATCAGATTTAACTGCACCTTCAGCCCCAAATACTGGAAGTGCTGATTTTACAAGATTTGTTTCAATAGGAAATAGTTTAACTGCGGGATACCAAAGTGGTTCACTTTATGAAAGTTCTCAGGTCTACTCTTATGGGAAAATAATAGCTGACCAAGTTGGTGTTTCTTACGAGCAACCAATTGTTAGTGAACCAGGAATTCCTGGAAAATTAGAATTACACGATTTATCTCCAACGATTATTGCAAATCCTGGATTAGGTTCTCCAAAAAATCTAGAATATGCAGCCCCATATAATAACCTTGGGGTACCAGGAGCAATTATTTTTGACTTAACTGATGAAACAGATTTTGCTGCTAAATCAGAAGCAAGAGGCAATCCATATTTTAGTCTAGTTCTTAGAGATCAAGCGCTAGGTAAAAGTATAATTGAACAAGCGTTAAATCTTCAACCAACATTTATTAATCTTTGGATTGGTAATAATGATGTTCTTGGTTATGCTACAAGTGGCGGTACTAGTGGTACAGATGCAACCGAATTGCTTCCAACAGACCCAGCTGTTTTTGAAATTTTCTATGATGCAATTGCAACTGCACTTACAGATACAACTGGCGCAAGAAAAATTGCGGCTGCTAATATCCCAGATGTTCAAAATATACCTTATTTTACAACAATTGGACCTAAAATTGGTGTAGCATTAATTGATGTTGTTGCAGCAGTTCCTGGAGTAGATGGTTTGGTTTACCAAATGGGTGATTATTCTGTAAATCTTGCTACACCAGAACAATTAATCATGGGTGATATCCTTCTTACTTTAGTATCAAGTCCTTATGCAGGTCTTGTTGGAACTCCAACTGGAAAATTCTATAGAGAAGTTGTTGGTTTTGTGCCTCCTGGAATTGATACTTTACAAGCATTTGGATTACATCCTCAAAATCCTTGGCCACATGCTTTTACACTAGATGCAGTAGAGTTGGCGCTTGTTCAAACACATACTGGTGCATTTAATGCAACTATTAAATCTACAGTTGATGCAAATCCAGATACATGGGTTTTAGTTGATATTAATGCATTCTTTGCTGAAGTTAAAGCAGCAGAACTAGCTACAGGTGGAATGATAATAGATGGAATAAACTTTAATACAAGCTTTATCCTAGGCAATACTTTTAGCTTGGATGGTGTTCACCCAACAACTCAAGGTTATGGAGTTATTGCAAATGAATTTATTAGTGCTATAAATGGCAAATTTAATGCTACAATTCCTAGAGTAAATGTTTCTACATTACCAGGTAGTATTGGATTAGGAAAAACTGCTCTTTAAAGTTTAATAAATTATAATTAGTACTATTTTTGCCCATCTTTTATTATATTGGATGGGCATATTATTTTTAAATTTTAGCAAGGGCTAAGATGAAATTGATTAAATATTTTCTATTAGTATCATTATTTTATTTTGTAGGTTGTACTGCAACCCAAGAAACTGAGAAAGATACTTCAGCAGAAACTCAAAGTGTATATGTCTTTGATGACATAACAACAACAGATTTATCCTCTAATGTTGCCGAAGAAGTTCCAATAACTAAAGAAGTTGAAGAGACTACAGTACCTAAACCTTTTGAATTATATATTGTTCAACTGGGAGCCTTTTCAACTTTAGAGAAAGCAGAAACGTTTGTTAGTAGTACAAAAGACAAAACGGATCATGAATTAAATATTCATTTTAGTGATAAAGTAAACTTACATGTGGTTCAATTAACACCATTTAGATCACGAGAAAAAGCGGATGAAGTTCGTGATGAATTAAGAAATATTAAAGAATTTAATGGTGCTTTTATAGTGCCAGAAATAAAATAACTTAAAAAAGATGAGGATCAAACTATGGCTTTTTCATTGAACAAAGCTCAACTAATTGGGCAGCTAGGTAGAGATGCTGAGACATCTTTTACTACGTCTAATTTATCAGTAACAAAATTTTCAATTGCTACAACTCACAGTAAAAAAACAAAAGATGGTAATTGGGAAAATCTTACAACATGGCATAACATTGTTGCTTTTGGTTTAAACGATTTTTTAAAGGATCAGCTAAAAAAAGGCAAGAAGTTTTACGTAGAAGGAAGAATTGACCACCAGAGTTATGAAAAAGATGGTCAAACAAAATATTATACTAGTATTATTAGTGATTTCAACGGAATTATTCCCTTAGATAAAAAAGATGATTATTCATCTGGTTCATCTTCTAATGGTGGTTCTTTTACTGAAAGTGCTCCAGCACCAGAAAGTAATAATAATACTGCTGATGACCTTCCATTTTAGTATATCAAAATTGAGATTGCTCTAAAGAATCAAATTTTGATTAACACCAGTCTTTAGACTGGGGTTAAAGAGTTGAAAACACCTAAGCCCAAACAGACTTTAGTCCGTTTGGGCTTTTCTGAATGGGCTCAAAATAATTTTCTATATTCAAAAAGAGCAGGTTCAAGTGATTTAAAGGTGGAGAAAATATTAACTTTGTAATTTAGGATTATT
>CBDUTO010000080.1:0-20287 GCA_965370315.1 uncultured Melioribacteraceae bacterium | reverse complement strand
CTATTAAATCTGTTAAACTTCTATAAAGCAATTTCTTTCACATCCATCGTCATTGCGAGGAGTCCGATTTGGGGACGACATGACAATCTCACACAATTTGCTTTATCTAAAAAGAACTGGATTAGCAGTGACTAACTATGACATGAATATATATACTATTTTATGTCTTCCAGAATTGGTAGCTTTTTTGCTTTGCTCTACTTTATTACATTTCACGTTTCACTTTTGACATACGACACACATTGTCTTAAATTTAATTAGTAAAAAATAATCTTTGAGGATAAAATGAAATTCACATTAAATGTTGACCATGTTGGAACATTACGAAATGCAAGAGGGGAGCAGCAACCAGATCCAGTAACATATGCAGTTATGGCAGAACAATTTGGAATTGATGGAATTGTAGTTCACCTTAGAGAAGATAGACGCCACGTAAACGAAAGAGATGTTAGATTATTGCGTGAAATGATTACAACAAAACTTGATCTTGAAATGGCAGCAGTTGATGAAATAATTGAGATTGCTTGTGACATACAGCCAGAACTTGCTACTCTTGTTCCTGAGAAACGACAAGAGCTTACAACAGAGGGCGGATTAAATGTAATTGATAATATTGAAAAGCTTAAAAGTACTATTGAACGATTACATGAAAAGGATATTCTAGTATCACTATTTGTTGAACCTGATATTGAGCAAATAGATGCTTCACATGGAATTGATGCTGACATGATAGAAATACATACAGGTACTTATGCTAATGCTGAAACTGAAGATGATATGTTTGCTGAATTAGATAGAATTAAACTTGCAGTTGCTCATGCTAAAAAACTTGGACTTGGTGTTAATGCAGGGCATGGATTAAACTACAACAATATTACTGACTTCCTCGAAGTTGAAGGAATTGATGAAGTAAGCATTGGACAAGCTGTTATTGCACGATCCATATTTGTTGGTCTCGAAAAAGCAATTACTGAGATGAGAGATTTAATTAAATAGATTCTTTTTGGTTTTTAACGACTCAAAAAATATAAATTACAAGTTGTAGCTGCTACCGGATTATCTCTCGGAAAGCTTCGAGATCAATCCTTTTAACGCTAGGCAGTTGGTTTATAAAAAGTTTTGTTTTTGCTGCCAATTCTATCTAATATTTTTTTTTCAACACCTTTTATTAAATCTCTACTTGCTGTGGAGGATGAAATATCCTTGAATATATTCATGTAGTCTTTACGTGTAAACTCCTTCATGCTCAAAGAGATAAAATACTCTAATCGTCCACTGCTAGATAATGACCTATTGTTAAAATTCAACAAATTGGTTAAAGATCGCTCCAATACATTTAGCATATACTCTATAAATATAGTTGAACTACCATTCTTATCACTTATTTCAAGAGCTTTATAATATTCTTCTTGTGTTTGATTTATCAGTGTTTCAAATGGCAAGCTCTCAAAGACAGCATGCTCTTGCATTAAAATTACAGTTTGCCAAAGTCTTCCCATTCGTCCATTGCCATCCAAAAAAGGATGGATAAATTCCACCTCATAATGAAAGACACAGCTTTTTATTAGAGTAATATCGTCATATTTATTTAAATATTGAAATAAATCATCCATCAATGTGGGTACTCTTTGTGCGGGTGGAGCCAAATGAGTTATTTGTGAACCCTTAAATATTCCAACACCTTGAGTTCTATATTTTCCAGAATCATCAACCAAGTTTTTCATTAATGTTTTGTGAGCATTTAGAAATGATTTATATGAATATGGTTTTAATGATTTAATGTTGTCATATACATTTATAGCATTGTTTACTTCTATAATATCTTTTTTTGCACCAATAACTCTTTTGTTTTCTACTAATGCAGTTATTTGTTCTTCCGATAACGAATTGCCCTCGATTTTCAAAGATGAATGAATCGTCTTAATCTTATTTTGTTTTCTCAACCTTGGAGAAGGGGAACCAACATAATTTGCATTTACTTCACCTATCTTTTCTGAAATAGATGAAATAAGTCTTAAAATTTTGGTTGTTATTTCATATGGTGGTTTCATATTACCTTTTAATTGATACTATCATTTGATGCTATCAATATACATGCTTTTTTTTAGAGATCAAATTATTATTTTTCCAAAATGTAGTACTAATATTTTGCGAAACGACCTAACAGCTGATGCATAAAGCACCACAGTATTCACCTTTAAATACGCTTACGCTACAACCTTAAATTAACTTGCTCGACGTCTTTTTGGGCGGGTTAAAACCTATCTATTTAAAACTACTTTTATTCAACAACAACTTTTCTTACGCACTCAAAACACGAAAAGAGATGGCGTAACTGTGGCAGCTTTGATGCGTGGGGTATAAAACGTTTTGCTACTAACGAATTAACTGTTCTTGCAATAACTTTTGAATATCTCTTCGCCCATCTAAAACACAATGAATGAATATCTCTTTACCAATAATTTGATATATTATTCTAAATGAATTGTAAATTATTTCTTGAAAATCATTTATGCTAAATAGAACCATTTCTTTTGGCGTATGCCCCCTCTCTGGAAACTCTTGAAGCGAAAAGCATATTTTCTTTAGCCCAGAATAAATTTCATCAGCAACTTCTGCAGAATCATTAAAGTAAATATATTTGTATATCTCAAAAAGGTCATCTTCCGCTGTTGAAGCAAGATTAACTTTGTATTTCACTTTGACCTCTTTTAAACTCATTAATGCGATTATCTATATCCCCAAATGATTTCTTGATTGATTTATATTTACCACCTTTAATTTCACTACCACTTAAAGCCAATAACTTTAACAAAGCAATGCTCTCTTGAGTGTTTTCATAAACCTTAACATCCTGCAGAACTACTTTTGCTTCCCCATTGTGAGTAATAATAAGAGTTTTTTTATTTTCAGAAACGTCCCTAATAACTTGAGAAGCATGAGCTTTTAAATAACTAATTGGTTTTACTGCTTCACTAAAAATCATAATTTACCTCGAATATTGCGACTTAAATATAGCCCTTATTTAGACTCCACACAAGATGTTTAGTAAATTATTTTGCAAATATTTATAACGGCTGATGCATAAAGCGTCCGCAGTTTTTCAACTTTTAGAACGCTTACGCTAAAACCTTAAATTAACTTGCCCGCCATCTTTTTGGTGGGTTAAAAACTTATCTAACGTGAACTACTTTTTCATTACAAAATATTCTAATAATTGAAGTAACTATTACAAAATAAGGAGTTGCAACTATAAGAAAAAATAAAAGAAACTCACGTAGCAGATGTAAAATTATAGCAAAATAGAAAAATCCCTACCCATAAAAACCTTTAACAAAATTACAAGTAGTAGCTGCGGAAAGCTCAACAGCGGATTATCTCTCGGCAAGATTCGAGATGAATCCTTTTTACGTTATGCTTTCTGTGGACTATTGCTTACAAATTGTATTTTCAAAGATCGCCCGAGTGTTTCAGCATATTTATTAAGAGTTGACAACCTTATATCTTCAGCATGATTTTCAATTCTGGAAATTACAGATTTTTTAGTCTTCAATTTATTTGCTAATTCTTCTTGGGTAATTCCAGATTCCTTTCTCATCTGTTTCAAAACTACACCAATCTTAAAATTTTGATATCCGACTTCATAGTTTTCAGCAAATTCAGAATCTGTTTCTTTTCTTTTCGTAATGTATTTTTGTAAATCACTCATAATTCACCTTTTCTTTTTAAATAATCCTTTTTTCTTTTTTCCGCCAGTTTAATTTCATTTTGCGGAGTATTTTGTGTCTTTTTAGCAAAACCATTTGTTAGAATAACAAGATTGTTACCATCAAGAAATCCCAAAAGTCTAAAGATATTTGAAGATAGAATAATTCTAACTTCCCATATGTTTTCAGTGTTAACCAGCTTCTTAAAATAATGTTTAGGAACAATATTTAATTCTTCAATAATCTCGAGAACCCAAATGATTTTTTGCACTTGTTTGCTTGAAAGCGAATCAAGAAATTCTTCAACAGGGGACTTTCCTGAACTATTTTTATAAAAATTGACTTTTCTCACACGCATAAGTTAGCAAATATGCTAACAAGATTCAATAATAAAAATTATATTAATGATAAAACCAATTGTAATATTTGAAATATTTAGCAGAAGCATAACAGCTGAGGCGTAAAGCGTCCGCAGTTTATCAACTTTTAAAACGCTTACGCTAAAACCTTAAATTAACTTGCCCGCCATTTTTTTTGTGGGTTAAAAACTTATCTAACTTGAACTACTTTTCCATTACAAAATATTCTAATAATTGAAGTAACTATAACAAAATAAGGAGTTGCAACTACAAGAAAAACAATAGAAGCTAGTAGCAGATGTAAAATTCTAGCAAAACAAAAAACTCCTACCCTTAAAACCTTTAACCAAATTACAAGTAGTAGCTGCAGCAAGCTCAACACCGGATTATCTCTCGGCAAGCTTCGAGATGAATCCTTTTTACGTTACGTCACTGTTATTTAAGTAAAACCATTTTTTTTACAAAAGTAAATTCACCAGCACTTATTTTGTAAAAGTATATTCCGTTGCTTAATGAACTAGCATTAAAAGTAACTCTATAACTTCCAGCTTTTTGATTTTTATTCACCAGTGTCGTTATTAAATTTCCAAGCACATCAAATATATTTACAGAAACATGTGAAGATGTTGGAATTGTATATGAAATAGCCGTTGTTGGATTAAACGGATTTGGATAATTCTGATACAATTCGTATTTGTTTGGAATTGCATCGTTATATTCTTTGACATCAACAACGTCCTTAAGCGAAAAGTCAGCAACTAATGGTAAATGATCGCTTGCAGTTATAACATCATCTGGAAATAAATTGTAGGATTGTAATGTTTCTTCAGAAAGTGTTTTTGTGAATAAAGTATAGCTGTTTTCTAATTGCAGGGTATAGTCTGAGTATATTAGATAATCTAATCTTCCAGGATTATAGGGATTTAATTCACTATACCAAGTAAATATACCAGGATATCCTGTCGTAAATGGTTTTACATCGGCGAAAGATGTTTCGTCCCAATCTGGATTAAAATCTTCACCATAGGTTTCGTTATCAATCATATCCCCATTAATTAGAATATGCTTTTGATGAGAAGGACCAACTAAATTCATATCGCCTGCAATTATTATTGGAGTATTTAATGCAAGGTCTATTTCACCACCTGAAGTTTTAGCATCTCTTATAAAGGACATAATTTCTTGAAGTTCAATTTCTCTATAATAGTTTGATTGACAACAAGGTGGATGGGCATTAACTAGCAATAAGTTGTATGCTGAATTTGGTAAATCAATCAAATGAGCTGAATTTGCTTTATCAATACCGTATGGGGAATATACTAAGCCTTGAATACGGTAGGATTTAATAATTGGATAACGACTCACAACTAAAACATCCACTTTATTATACATACTAGTATCAACAGATTCAATTTTAGAATGATACCAATTTTGTAACTCACTAGAAGGTAAGAATTGTTCCATTAAGGTTGCAACTTCTTCTGATGAATGATCATAAATTTCTTGAAAGGCTATAATATCAGGATTAATTGTATTAAAAATTTTAGTAAAAGACTGAAAATTCTCTTCCTTAAAAATATCATCTTTATGAACATTATAAGAAACAACACGAATCGATGATGGATTCTCTTTATCAATTTGGACTTCTGGATATGTATAGCCGAGATTTCTTTGAATTGTGTATGATAGTAAATTATTCACATTAGGAATTTTGTCAAGATTAGAACGATGATTGACAAATTTAATTCCTATCTCATTTGAAGAAAAGATAGGAATACTATCGATTATACTATTTAATGCAAAACATATTTCATATGAAGATGATGAAACAGTTGGAGCACTAATTAGATTAATATCATTTTGAAAAATTTGTATGCTATCGTTGTTATAATAAAAATAACCATAGTGTTTGCCAAATATATATTTTATTTCAGCCCCAGAATTGTATTCTTGTGAGCCAGTTAAATAGTTATCATCTGTGTTAATAAGTATAACAGTACTAGTGTCTTCTTGGATTAAAATCTCATGATAAAAATCAATTCTTAAAAAGAGGTAATTGTCATCATTTGTAATCCAAAGTTTTTTATAATCAACACCTTCACTTAAATTATCTTCTAAATCCTCTACAAATATTTGAGTATTATTCCAATCATCAAATTTCTCATCAAGAATTATTTGATTATTCTGAGCAATTACTAATGTTGAAATAAATATTAAAGTTATTAGGGTTTTCATATTTCCTCTTTGTTTTATTTAATATTATAAATTCTATTGAAAACTACATTTTTGGAACATTAAATAATATGCACTAATTTGTATTTAAAAATTGTATTGTTGGTCTTTTCTATTCTATCCAAAAACAAAATCCAACCAGTTTCCTGGTTTCACTAATTTTATGTTGCATAAACCAGTAAACTGGTTACAACAATTATTGGCTTCTTTTGTACCCACTGATAAATCAGTGGGTTAAAGATAATGATTTTTCTTAAGTTGACTGCATTAAAAACTGAGTCGGGGTTAGAAATGACGAGTCATTAGTTTTAGGATTATTTATTGATTGCATTACAATTTGAAAATGCTGTAATAATTAGATCTCAGTCATATTTACTAAAATGCTTAAATTCAATTCGTGAATTAGTGGCATTTTTCTTTATATTTCTCTCATAAATATTTTCTAAATAATCTCAGCAAAAAATGCCACGCCTCTCAAAAGAAAAGATAAAGAATAAGCTAAATTATCACTACAAAGCATTCGATAGAACTACAATATCGCCTGACCCATTGGAAATACCTCATAGATTCAAAAATATGTATGATATTGAAATCACGGCATTTATTGCATCAGTATTTGCTTATGGAAATGTAACGCAGATTCTTAAATCTTTAAATACTATTTTAGAAATAATGGACAATGATCCACATAATTTTGTAATTGAATACAACTATAAAAAAGATAAAAAGCTATTTCAAGACATGAAACATAGATTTTACACAGGTGAGGATATAGCCGCACTTTTTGCTGGATTAAGTGAGATCTATAAAACATATGGTTCATTAAATTATCTATTTCTACTCTACTATTTTGAGAAAGCAGATAACATAAAAGGAGCATTATCATTCTTTTCTAATAATCTTACAGATATTGTAATAAAATCCTCTAAGCATAGCTCAAATGGCATTAAATTCATGTTTCCAGACCCATTAAAGGGGAGTGCATGTAAAAGACAAAATCTATTTCTACGCTGGATGATTAGAAATGATGAGTTAGATTTTGGGTTTTGGAAGGAAATACCTCCTAGTAAACTGATAATTCCAGTTGATACTCATATTGCACAAATTAGCAAAAAACTCTACTTAACAAAAAGAGAAAATGTTTCGTGGAAAATGGCTGAAGAAATTACCAACAACTTAAAGAAATTTGATTCTAATGATCCTGTTAAGTATGATTTTGCACTATGTCATATTGGAATGCGAAAACTCAATTTTTAAGAAAAAGGTTAGAGGTGAGAAGCGAATGGTAAAACGCTAAAAGCGAAAAGATTTTTGTTAAAATTGCTGATTAATTAAAAATATTCCAACTTCATACCTCTTACTTCTTACTTCTTACGTTCAATATGAAATAACCTAATTATCTACGAATTAGTAAGCAATCTCTCCAAGTAAACATTCATGTAATACATAGAACTTGATATTATACAATATTTTAACTACTTTATTTAAAGTAAATATTTAGAGATGAAAAATGAAAGACTTTGGATTAAAAAAGTTATACTACTCAATTAGTGAAGTTAGTAAATTAACAAATTTGGAACAATATATTCTACGTTATTGGGAAACAGAATTTTACCAGCTTACACCATCAAAAAATAGAGCTGGCAATAGAATATATACTAATAAAGACATTAAATTAATTCTAGATATTAAAACTCTCCTAAGAGAAAAAAAATACACTATTGAAGGTGCAAAGAATATCCTTATTGATGGAGGAGTAATTCATACACCATCCAAAAAACAAAGTCCGAAAGTAGATAGAAAATTACCGCAAGCCACACAATCCAAAAAGAATTCCATAGAAGTTGACCTTATGGAAATAAGGAAATTTTTAGTAGATTTGAAATCTAAATTATAAACAACTCGGAACGTGGCGCAGTCCGGTAGCGTACACGACTGGGGGTCGTGTGGTCGCGGGTTCAAATCCCGCCGTTCCGACATGTGCTTCTAAACTTTTAAGCAAAGAATTCAGGTAATGGATAAAATTATAAAGTTTTCAACAGATAAACCTACATGCAATTGTGGCATATTTGGAATTAGTGGAGAGGGGAATGACCTTCCAATAACAACTTATTTTGGTCTCCACGCGCTTCAACATCGTGGTCAGGAAGCTAGTGGTATAACAAAAGCTTACATAACTGCTGATAATAAGAAAAAGTTCAAAACAAAAAAAGGTTTTGGATTAGTTGCTGATGTCTTTATTGACAGTTCAATGGTTGAAGAGGATAATGATAATTCAACTATTTCAATTGGCCACAATAGATATTCCACTTTCGGATCATCCGATTCACGAAGTAATATTCAACCTTTCGTTGTAAATTATAGAGATGGAAATTTAGCTCTTGCCCATAACGGTAATTTAACCAATGCTAAGTATTTGCGAAAAGAACTTGAAAATGATGGCGCAATATTCCAAACAACAAGTGATTCTGAGGTTGTTCTTCACTTAATTGCTCGTTCTAAGAAAGAGAGTCAGATTGATAATATACGTGATGCTTTGGAGCAACTTGAAGGAGCATTTAGTTTAATTTTAATGACTGATGATAAACTGATTGGTGCAAGGGATATTAATGGAGTAAGACCACTCTGTTTAGGTAAAAAGAATAATTCTTTTATTATAACATCTGAAACTTGTGCTTTAGATATTAATAGAGCTAAGTATATTAGAGATATTAAACCTGGTGAAATTTTAGTTATTGATAAAACTAAAGACGAAGATGAACAGCTCATATCATATAATTTGGAGAAAAAAGATAAAGTAAAACATTGTGTTTTTGAGTATGTCTATTTCTCGCGCCCTGATAGCCAAATATTTGGTTCTAATGTAGATAAAATTAGAAGAAAATTAGGTAAAAATCTTGCTTTAAACCATCCAGTAGTTGATAAAGATGGTGATAAAGTAATTGTAATGAGTGTTCCTGATAGTTCAAATACTGCTGCAATAGGATATCAAAATCAATTAGAAAAACTTGGAATATCTTCAAAATTAGAGATTGGACTTATTCGTAGTCACTATATTGGAAGAACCTTTATTTTACCTGAGCAAACTAAACGTGATATAGGAGTTAGGGTTAAATTCAATACAGTTAAAGGTGTAATTGAAAATAGAGTGATAGTTTTAATTGATGATTCAATTGTACGTGGAACTACTTCGAAACAGTTAGTAAATCTTATAAAAGAGGCTAATCCAAAATCAATACATATAAGAATTACATCTCCACCAATTTACAATCCATGTTATTATGGAATGGACTTTCCATCTAGAGAAGAATTAATTGCAAATAGATTTGAGAGTATTGAAAAAATTCGGGAACATCTTGGAGTGGATTCTTTAGAGTATATGACCGAAGGTGAATTGTTAGATTCTATGGTTGACCATAAACCTGAAGATTTTTGTACAGCGTGTTTTACTGGAAACTATCCAATTCCCATCAAAGATTTAGAAGAAAAGCTTATTAAGTAGAAAATATTACTTGTAAAATATAGGTCGAAGTAGAATTCCTTAATCTAATGTTATTACAAGAGATAACTAAATATAGTAATGTAATATATACCATATATGAAACTAAATTATACCGAATTATTAAAAACATCAAACTTGATTAGTATTTTAAGAATACTACTGGTTTTTCCAACTGCATATTATCTTTCTAAGATTAATGAAAATGATTCTTATAGAATGATTGTGATTTTATTCTTCGTGGGAGCATACATAACCGACTTATTAGATGGATTTATAGCACGTAAGTTTAATCAGATTACTGAGTTTGGAAAGATAATTGATCCACTAGCAGATAAAGTTTTTGTAACTATGATTGTACTTCAACTCTTCTGGATGGATGAAATACCAACTTACTACTTTTGGATTATCATATTACGTGATGTAATTATATTTTTAGGTGGAATTTATGTGTCCAATGTAATTGGGAAAGTTCTTCCATCAAATTTATTAGGTAAAATTACAGTTGCTTCAATTGCTTCATTTTTACTAGTTGTTGTAGGTAGAGGGCATGAAATATCGTGGCTTTATAATATGTTTTTATATATTAGCATATTTTTAAGTTTTGCTTCAGTTCTTGGATATGGAGTTAGAGCTTACGAAAATATAAAATGGATTAAAGAGAATAAAAATGTTTAAGAATTTCAATTTAGATAAATTAAAAAATGGATTGTCAAAGACTAAAAAGAAGTTATTTGATGGCATTTCGGAAGCTGTAAGCACAAAAGCCGTTATTGATGAAGATATTCTTGATGAATTAGAAGAGATTCTAATTACAAGTGATATTGGAGTAGATTCTGCAATGAAGATTATTGAGAATACAAGAGTTGAATTGTATTATGAAAATAATCGCTCTAAATTAAATATTACTGAAATTATCAAAAAAGAATTAAAATCAGTTTTAGTAAATAATACTGATGAAACAAATATGCTTGAGATTGGTGATAAAAAGCCATTTGTAATACTTGTTGTGGGGGTTAATGGAGCAGGTAAAACGACAACTATTGGCAAACTGGCTCATAACTATAAACAAGCAGGATTAAATGTTTTAATAGCTTCCGCTGATACCTATAGAGCTGCTGCTAATGAACAATTAGAGATCTGGGCAAAAAGAGCTGGTGTTGATATTGTACAAAAAGCGACGGGTGCCGATCCATCTGCAGTTGTTTTTGAATCTCTTGAAATGGCTAAATCTCAAAACGTAGATGTAGTATTAATTGATACGGCTGGTAGATTGCACACAAAAACAAATTTGATGAAAGAACTTGCAAAAATTCGTGGAGTTGTAGAAAAAGTAATTCCTCATGCTCCCAATGAAGTACTTCTTGTTTTGGATGGTAATTCAGGGCAAAATGCACTTGTTCAAGCTAGAGAGTTCTCAAAATCAACCAAGTTAACAGGCTTAATTGTAACAAAACTTGATGGAACAGCAAAGGGTGGTGTAGTTTTTCAGATTTCAGCAGAACAAAATATCCCAATTAAATATATTGGAGTTGGAGAGGGAATTGAAGACTTACAAGATTTCGATTCAAAACAATTCATTGAAGCTTTGTTTAATTAAAAAAAAATTGAATTGCAGGGGATAGATGTCATTCCCGAATGTTTTTATCGGGAATCTCTTAACTTAATATGAATTTGAGGGAATGATAAATATTAAACATATGAAGATAGCTTTTATAATAAATCCAGTTGCTGGCAAAGGTGCTGGAAATAAATTTTACAATAAGATTAAAAATCTTCCTCTTATAACAAATAATTCCATAGACTTTTTTCTAACAAATAAACCTTTAGATGCTCTCGAAATAGCTAAAAATATCTCCAATAAGTTTGATAGAATATTAATTGGTGGTGGTGATGGAACTTTGCATGAAGTTATAAATGGGTTTGATCTAAATTCTAAAGCTCAACTTGGTTTAATTCCTATTGGTTCTGGTAACGATTTTTCGCTTTCATTCCATAAGCAAAATGTGAATCCAATAAAGTTACTTGAATTTTATTTGTCTGATAGTGTAAATGTTCGATCAGTGGATTTTGGTTTGATTAAGATTACTGATTCAAATGGAAATGTTTTTAATAGACGTATGATAAATAGTTTTGGTGTGGGTTTTGATGCCAAAGTTGCATTTTACAATCAACGAAATAAAACTTTTAGTGGAACAATGTCATATATCTATTCAATATTAAAAGCACTTTTCGAATTCAGTAAAATAAATGTGACAACAACCCTACGTGGAAAATCTTTTACTGATGATGCATTATTTTGTGCAGTTGGAAATGGAAGGACAATTGGTGGGGGATTATATTTAATGCCACATGCTATTGTTGACGATAATTTGCTAAATTTAAGTATTGTTAAAATTAATTCAAGATTTGAATTGCTTAAATTATTTCCAAAAGCGCTATCAAATAAACTTAGTGGAAGAAAAGAACTCTCGGAGCATACTTTTAATAAATTGGATTTAGAACTTAAGAATCCATTTTACGCACATATAGATGGTGAAATCATTTCAGATACTGCAAAATATATAAATATTAAACTTTCAGAAGAAAAATTGAATTTTATGTATTTGAAGTAGTTGTAAAATATTAAAGGACTGTCATTTCGAACCTGATTTGTGGGTGAGAAATCTATATTATATGATGAGATTTCTCACATTCGTTCCAAATGAAATGCAAAATCGTCACTATTAAATAAAATATAATGGAACTATAAATATCTTGAGAATAATTTGTTTTTAAAAAGAACCCAAAATAAAAAGTTTGATCACATTCCTCGTTTTTACAAACCAGAAGAGGATGAGAGAGAGAAGAGAAAAAGAAAATTGAAATTTCGTGCAAGTTCTAGCTCCAAGAAAAAATCTAGACTTCCAATTGCATTAATTCTTCTGTTAGCAGTAATTATTTATTTTATTGTGAAGCTAAATGCCGTGTAGATTAATGAATTTGAAGATGAATTACTGAACAATACTTGAATTATAATGAATATTATATATTCATTATAATTCAACTAGAGAAAATGATATGAAAACAGTAACAATGAGAGTGGACGATTCTATATATCAAATGATAAAATCTGCAGCCGATGGACAGAAAAGGAATATTTCAAATTTTATTGAATTTGCAACTATACAATATTTAGTATCAACTCAATATGTGGCTGATAATGAAATGGATGAAATATTATGTGACAGAACTTTAACTGAAAACTTGCAGAGTGGTTTCAACGATCTAAAAAGTGGAGACTACAAAATTGTATAATTTTCAAATAGCAGAAGCTAAAACATTTGAAAAGCAAAAAAAGCACATAGACTCAAAACTTTATTCAAAAATAAAAAATATTGTATACCCACAGTTAAGGCCTAATCCTTTCCACGGCGCAAATATCAAAAAACTAAAAGGTGAGTTTGAAGGATATTATAGATATAGAGTGGGGAACTATAGTCTCTTTTATTTAATTGAAAACGAAAAGGTTTTAGTTGTGATTTTTAACTTGAAGCATAGAAATAATGCTTATGAATAGTTATATAATCAAATATGTATCAATCCTTTTTACACTTGAATAGATCCTTTGTTATTTGTTTCTACTTTCTGTGAGCATATACAGCCAGAAGATAATCTTCCAAAAGTCAGCGCATTAATTCCTACTGAATAAAATTTAACAAAATATTTTGGAGATGTTATTAACTTTGAAGGAAAAGGTTCTGATCCTGATTGAGATGAATATTCACTTAAAGCAAGATTAGATGAATCAGAAGTTCCTTTAATTATTGCTGAAGTCATAGAAAGTTACTTGTTTAATGCTATCGAAAGATGGAATTATAGCTTTGAAATGATTGTTCATAATTCTAAGTCAGATACTTCAAAATGACTTATTAATGTTGAGTATTCATAAGCAATAGTAATTAACACAATTCTTCTTCCAAATAGTCCTACTTTTAAAGACATTGCATAAATTGGAATTAGCGGTGAATTGCAAAAGGACAGCAATTCAACAGACTTGCTTTTGGGCTAAGAACAGGCTTTGCAACCGATGAAACCATAATAATAAATAATGTAGATTAAGCTTACAAAAACTGAACTTAATAAAAGCTCAAATACAAGTTGGTATAACTGTAGCGTTGAAGGGAGTTGTTGCATTATAATCGGAATCTATTAGTTTACATAATATACATTATGCGCATTATTTAGAATAAATTACTTTTAGGAGTCTCTAGCTACTTTTCGCGATTTACAACAAAATCGACAAGTTTAATTAATGAAGTTTTACTTTCTGAATCATCAAAAACACTTAAACAATCTTTTGCTTTTTGAGTGTACTCTGTGGCAACATTTTTTGAATAACTAATTCCACCACTATCAACAATGAAAGAAATTATTTTTTCTATATCACTATCTTTAACACCTTTTTTTAGATTTTTAATTATAGCTTTAGATTCTTTCATTTCGCAATTATTTAAAGCATAGATCAATGGTAATGTGATTTTTTTTTCTTTTAAATCACCACCTTGGTTTTTCCCAAATATTTTTGTTTTACCAACAAAATCTAAAATGTCATCCTGAATTTGAAAAGCTATTCCAAGATATTCACCATAGTTACGTAACGCTTCAATCTGCTTTGGATCATCTGTTGTACTGCGTGCTCCAATTTCACAACAAGTAGATAAAAGAGATGCCGTTTTATAAGAAATTATCTTAAAATATGTTTCCTCATCAATATCTAATTTTTTTGCTTTATAAATCTGTAGTAATTCACCCTCAGACATCTTTTTTACAGTATCGGTAATTGTTCTTAGAAAATCAAAATCATTATTATCTACTGAAATCATCAATCCTTTAGAGAGCAAATAATCTCCAACAAGAACTGATATTTTATTACCCCAAATTTTGTTGAGTGATGGCAAGCCACGACGCTTTTCGGCTTCATCTACAACGTCATCGTGAACTAATGTGGCAGTATGGAGTAATTCAACAAGAGATGCGCCCCTAAAACTTCTATCTTTAACTCCCCCACTCATTTTAGCAGAAAGTAAAACGAGTAATGGACGTATTTTTTTTCCTTTTTGAGAAAGAATGAATCTGATTGCAAATTCAACAAGGCGAATATCAGACCTTAGATATTCTTTAAATGTTTTGCTAAATTCTTTTAATTCACTAGCAATCGGATATTGTATTTTTGATAAATCAATCTTATTCACTGACTTCTCTTTTCTTTGAAAAGACTTTTGAAACATAAATACTAATTTCATATAAGAGAGTTAATGGAATGGCTAACAATATTTGAGCAACTGGATCAGTACCTGGAGTTAATATTGCGGCAAGTATTAAGACAGTTATTACAGAGTGCTTGCGATATTTTCTCATTAGTTGTGGAGTTAAAATACCAATCTTAGAGAGTAAAAATGAAAGCATTGGTAACTCAAAAACTACTGCTGCGCCAAGCATTACAGATATGATTATTGAGAAATACTCAGCAATTGCAAAATTGTTCTCAATTTCTGGAGATCCAAACTCACCTGCAAACTTTAAGGTAAGTGGGAGCATTATGAAATAAGCAAATGCTACACCAGAAAGAAAACAAATTGTTGAAAAAGTAACAATAAGTGTGATGTGTTTCTTTTCACTATCTTTAAGTGCTGGAGAGATAAACTTCCACATCTGGTAAAATATATTCGGAATACTTAGAATTATACCACCAATAATGGCAATTTGCATAAAAAGGAAAAGTTGTCCGAAAGGTCGTAAATTTTGAAGTTTAATGTTTGCTGTTTTTGCGGGTAATAGAAGTATACTTTCAACAAGAAAGTCTATGAATATCCAAGTTAATATTGTTCCAATTAAAACTCCAACAATCGCATAGACAAAACGCCATCTTAATTCTTCAAGATGTTGTAGAAAGGACATTTCACCTTCTCGCTCCTCTTCATCTTCTAATAGATTTTGCTCTTCTTCACTCAAATTACTTTACTCAGACTAATATTTAATTTTAAAATAAGAAACCGGTAAACCGGTTATATAACAAAAATTACCAACGGATAAATCCGTTGGTAAATAAAACTTTAAAATTCTTTAACCAGTTTACTGGTTTTTAGAGGTTGCTAATTTTGGAATATAATGGGAATTTACTATTAATATCTTTTACTTCAGCATTAATTGATGCTAAAATTGACTCATCTTCACAATTTATTACTGCTTTGTTAATAAATGACGCTATTTGCTTCATTTCATTCTCTTTCATTCCACGCGTGGTAACCGCTGGTGTACCAATTCTCATTCCGCTTGTTACAAATGGACTTTTTGTGTCAAATGGAATCATATTTTTATTAACAGTAATTCCAGCTAAACCAAGAATTCTTTCAGCTTTCTTACCACTAATATTCTTGCTAGTAAGATCTACCAACATTAAATGGTTATCTGTACCACCAGAAATAATATGATAACCGTAATTCATTAATTCAGAAACCAAAACTTTAGCATTTTTCATTACTTGGTTTGCATAACCAGCAAAAGAATTATCAAGAACTTCTCTAAATGCAACAGCTTTCGCCATAATTATGTGCATTAAAGGTCCACCTTGGATACCAGGCATAACCATACTATCAAAAAGTTCAGACATTGTTTTAAGTCTGTCACCTTTGAAAGTTTTAATTCCTAATGGATTTTCTCTATCTCTCCCCTCTCCTATCAAAATTACACCACCGCGTGGACCACGAAGTGTTTTATGCGTAGTAGTAGTAACAACATCACAATATGGAAGAGGATTATTTAACAAACCTTTGGCAATTAAACCAGATGGATGAGACATATCTGTCATTAACAGAGCACCAACTTTATCAGCAATTTCTCTAAATTTTGCATAATCCCATTCACGAGAGTACGCACTTGCACCAGCAATAATTAGTTTTGGTTTCTCTTTGGTAGCAAGGTCCTCAATTATATTATAATCTAATTGCTGTGTAGTTTCATTTAAAGGATAACCAACAGAATTATAAATCTGACCAGAAAAATTAACAGGAGAACCATGAGTTAAATGACCACCGTGGTCTAAGCTAAGTCCAAGTATTTTATCACCAGGCTTAAGCAGTGCCATATAAACACCCATGTTAGCTTGTGAGCCACTATGAGGTTGAACATTTACATATTCTGCGCCAAATATTTTTTTTAACCTAGATTTTGCAACTTCTTCCGCCATATCAACAAATTCGCAGCCCCCATAATATCGTTTTCCTGGATATCCTTCGGCATATTTATTTGTTAAAACAGAGCCAGCAGCTTGCAAAACTGCAGGACTTACGAAGTTTTCAGATGCAATTAATTCAAGATTATTTTCTTGGCGATTTAATTCTAATTTTAGAATCTCTAAAATTTCTTTATCATTCTCTAAATATTCTAACATGATATTCTACAATTTAATTGATATTATTTAACTGTTATTGATCTTTTTATCCATCCAAATGTTCCACCTTTAATTTTGATAATATCTCCAGATTTGTACTTTCTGAAAAAATAATCTTCTTTTTGAGGAACAGTATTTTTTAATGCATTAACTCTATCAACAGAAGCTGATGACATTGGACCTCCAACTCTTGCAGCTTTTAAATAAGTATCAGATGCTAATTTATAAACACACTTGTCCATAAATTCAAAACTTCCACTTTGGCTTGCTGCTTTTTCGTAAAGTTGTGCTTCAACATATAAAGGCATATCCCAAGCATCTTCACTAGCTTTGGATGATTTTTGTAAATATGACCGAGCTACTGATAATTGATCTGTTTTATTATAAATAATAGCTATGTTAAAATAGTTATCTCTATTTGTTGGATCTAATTCAATTAATTTTTTGTAAGCTTTAATTGCATCGTCAGTTCTATCTTCTTTTTGATAAAGAGAAGCAAGTTTTTTCCAATATGTTACTACATCCGGAGATTTAACAACTAAGAATTCTAAAGGTTCAATTGCTTTATCAAAATATTCAGCTTTACCACACATTTCAGCATATTTCCAAGCTTTTTCTAAGTTCTCTCTATCCATATCCCAAGCTTTTTTCATGATATCAACAAGTTGATCCATATCATCGGCTAATGCTTCCATTCTATCGTTCCAAATACTATTTTCAGGATCTTCATCTGCCAGTTTCATGTAAATTTCTAAAGCTTTTATTTTATATCCATTTTCTTCAGTTGCATTTGCAGCATAAAGTAGACCGAGTCTATCTTTGTAAAATGGATCAGCATCTGGATTTTTTTCTAAAGCAGTGATGTAAGCTTCTACTTTTTCAGCCGGTTGTGCTTTTGACCATTGTTCAACAACATAAGCCTTTTTCATTATAAAATACTCTGGATTTTTTGCACCTACTTCAACTGCTCTATCATATAGTTTAATCGCTTTTCCAGCATAAGCATCTTTTTCAGCCTCAGTTGTTGCAACGCTATCATGCATATAATAAAGAATTTCTTCCAATTTTTTAAATGGACGATATTGAAGAAATTTACTTGGGTCGGTATCAATAACAATCCAACCATGTGGTTCAGCACTTTTAAAATCTTTGTTTTTATAAGATTCATAAAAAAGACTGAATTCAGCTAATAAATTAACTTTTTCATCTTGTGCATTCATTGCTGATACACTCAGCAATAGCAACAACAACGTAACAATCAATGATTTTAAAAATTTCACTTTACACTCCTATAATTATATATTATCTATCTTTTCTTACAAACCAAAGTTCACCTAGAGACAATGTCATAGCACCACTGATAAATTCCTCTTTAATTAAATTAGAATCAGTAGTTCCTCTTATTCCAGCTGAAATTGAAAAATCTATTAAATTAATATCACCAAATGGAATTGTTACTCCACCATGAACCGCCATTGTATTAATGTTTATACCATCAAAGGTATATTGAGTTTCCTCATAACTAATACCACCTCTAAAACTCATTTGTTCAAATGTAGATGCATGCATGCCAATTGTTTTGTTTTTATATTCAAATCCTAAGCTGTATCTTGATAAATCTTTCAAATTACTATCATATTTACCATTAAATTGATATTCCGTCCATGGCTGATAAAGATAATCGAAAATCAACAAATACTTTTTATTAAAAGCTAAACTAGCACCAAAGGTGTATTTTGCAGGTAATACTGTAGTGGTCTCTCCCTCATTAGTAATCAATTCACCAATTGAAGAATTAGTTGTTAATGAAGTATCTGTAACTAAATCAGAAACTAAATTTGCCATAGCAGAAAGTCGAAATTCAGTATCACTTTCATTAAATAGCTCTAAAATATTTCCAGTAATTAAAGAAATAGTACCACCTAAGCCACTATACTTATACCTAGTTTCATAAGAAACATCTGTAAAATCAGATGACTCTAAAAATTCTAAAGATGATGTGTAATTATTAGTTCCTGTATAATATTCGATATTTGCACCAATTGAAGTATTTGTTGGGATTTTAATTGAACTACCAAAAAATATTTTACTTAAAGAACCTTTCCCAGAAAAGGTTTCGTTATAGTCTCCAAAATGGATATTATTTTTATTCTCATCTATAGAATAACTTAATGCAGTCACTGGCACTAATCCAATAGCCACAGAAATACCTAAATCACGTTCGACTGGAAAGCCAATAGTGAATCCAGAAAAAATGACATTAGTGTGATAAGCACTATTGTTCTGATCTGAATAATTTGCCCCCAAATATTTAAGGCTAATCCCAAATCTAGTGAAATATAAATCAGTCCAACTAGCTGGATTATAACCATCAATATAATCTTTATCAATTACTGCAGAGCCTAGTGAACCGAAGCCTAATCTACGAGCTGTACTAGAATGAATTTGATCACCCATTCCATAACGTGAGTAAATTGATCCACCTTGAGCATTACTAATCTCGATGAATATGAAGATAAACACAACAATATACTTAGCAAACAATTTCATTTAATTTCTACTTTTTGGATGTATAAATAATTTCTAAATAAGGTTTTAACAATTGATTTGGATGTTCTTCTGTAGCAATTGCTATTTTATTAACTGTTTCAATTTCATCAAAAAGATATAATTGAAAACCATTATTCTCTTCTGAAACCCAACTTTGCACATACTGAGTTATTTCGCCTGAGTAATATGTTTCAAGAGTATCTCTCTTTAAATTGATATTAGAATAAGTGATATCTACTTCAGATGAGTCATAGCCTTCCATTAGTATCATACTTAAATAATCTGAAGAGCTTGAACCAATTATAGATTCAGATTCATCATAAAAAAGTTTAAGAGTCGCTCTATTTATAATTGCATATTCTGGAATACTTGAGACATCAAAAAACATATTTGATCTTACAGGAATTCCACCTTGAACAAAAATATTATTATTGTTTGTAGTTGGTAATTCTCATAAAACAACATGAGCATCTGAGGTGACTTGTATATCTAAAGTATCTGTAAATTG